>CAYJJB010000014.1:0-31554 GCA_964370405.1 uncultured Eubacteriales bacterium
GCGGTTATATCGGCATGGATTCCAGATATTGGTGCATATCTAACTGGAACATTTTTTGGCAAAAGAAAACTCTGTCCTGAAATAAGCCCTAAAAAAACTGTGGAAGGATTTATAGGCGGCATAATATTTACAACTGTAATAATGGTTTTAGTTGGGGTATTTTTTACACAAGTTTATTACGGTGGAAATGTAGAAGTAAATTATCTTACATTTGTCTTTTTAGGAATAGGTGGCGCACTTGTGTCAACAGTTGGGGATTTAAGTTTTTCGCTTATAAAACGTTCTTGCCATGTAAAAGATTTTGGGCATATAATACCAGGTCATGGTGGAATACTTGATAGATTTGACAGTGTTATATTTACAGCACCTTATGTGTATATTTTGGTGTTTTATATGCCAATTGTCATAAATACTTAAGGAGCTACAGTTATGAAAAATATATGTTTGCTAGGTTCTAGTGGTTCCATAGGAATACAGGCAACCAGTGTAATAAGAGAATTTTTAAAACAAAAAAATAATGAGTATAAAATTTCCTCACTTGCCGTACACTCTAATATAAAGATATTAGAACAGCAGGTGCGTGAATTTAAACCCTTAAGTGTTGCCGTGTTTGATGAAAATGCGGCAAAAGATTTTAAAATACGCATTAAAGACACTGATGTAAAAATATTTGTAGGGCTTGACGGACTTTGCGAAATTGCGGGAGATGATAAAAGCAATTTTGTATTAAATTCTGTAACAGGCATGATAGGTTTGCGTCCAACACTTTGTGCGATTGATGCGAAAAAAACTATAGCTCTTGCAAACAAAGAAACACTTGTTGCAGGTGGCGAGCTTGTTATGAAGAAAGCCAAGGAGAATGATGTAAAAATTATTCCTGTAGACAGTGAGCACTCTGCAATTTTTCAGTGCTTGCAAGGTGCTTATGATGTAGAGCAGTTAAATAAAATAATAATTACAGCCTCTGGCGGTCCTTTTTTTGGAAAAACGAGAGAAGAGCTTGAAAATATTAAAAAAGAACAAGCACTTAAACATCCAAACTGGGAAATGGGTGCAAAAATTACCATAGACAGTGCGACAATGATGAATAAAGGTCTTGAAATTATAGAGGCAAAGTGGCTGTTTGATTTAAAACCATCTCAAATAGAAACAGTAGTACACAGAGAAAGTGTAATTCATTCATTAGTTGAGTTTAATGACAATTCAGTACTTGCACAACTGGGTGTTCCAGACATGAGAATACCGATACAGTACGCACTTACTTACCCGAGGAGAATACCATCAAATGTAGAAAAGCTTAGCCTTACAAAATATAAAAATTTGAGCTTTTATGAGGCAGATGAAACTACATTTAAATGCCTAAAAACATGTAAAGAGGCGCTAAAAAGAGGTGGTCTTTTAACAGCTGCAATAAATGGAGCAAATGAAGAGGCTGTTAAACTGTTTTTGGAAGATAAAATATCTTTTAATGGCATAGGAGATGTTGTAACACTTGCCATGGATAATCTTAATTTAGAAAATGATATCACACTTGAAAGCATTTTAAAAGCAGATGCTTTAGCGAGAGAATTTGTAATAGAAACCTCTTTGAAAGGAGAGTTAAATTGACAGTTATTTTAATTATTATTGCAGTAGTTTTATTTGGCTTAATTATATTTGTACATGAATTTGGACATTTTTTTACCGCAAAACTTTCAGGTATAAAGGTAAATGAATTTTCTATGGGTATGGGGCCTAAACTGCTAAGTTTTAAAAAGAAGGAAACTCAGTATTCTTTAAGGCTTTTGCCAATAGGCGGTTACTGCGCTATGGAAGGTGAAGATGCCGAAAGTGAGGACAGTGGTTCGTTTGGCAGTAAGCCAATTTATAAAAGAATGATAGTTATAGTTGCGGGTTCAATAATGAACTTGCTCTTTGGACTTGTGCTGATGCTAATTGTTGTGTCGCAACAAAATTTGATTGCGACAAATCAAATTGCACAGTTTGGAGAAGACTCTAAAATGGAGCAAGCAGGTCTTCAAGTTGGCGATGAGATTACAGCTATAAATGGATATGCAGTTAACACAGATAGAGATTTGTTTTTTGCTTTTGCTTTAGCAAAACCTGAGGCTGTTGATATTGAATATAGCCGAAATGGAGAAAAATATTTAATTGAAGATGCAGTACTTGGCGCACAGGAAGTAGATGGCAGGACTTATATTGCCGTGGACTTTTATGTACTAGGTGAAGAAAAAACAGTTTTGGGTGTGCTACAAAAAACTTTTGATGACTCAGTATCTGTTGTGAGAATGGTTATTGAAAGTCTTCGTATGCTTGTAACAGGACAGTTTAATTTAAACGATGTTTCAGGACCTGTTGGCATGGCACAGGCAGTATCAGAAGTTGCGGCAACATCAAGTGAGTATGGGTTTGTTGCAGGACTTAATAACATTTTGGTTATGATGGTTGTTATAAGCATAAATTTAGGAATTTTTAACCTAATTCCTTTCCCAGCACTTGATGGTGGACGTTTTGTGTTTTTGCTTATTGAAGCAGTAAGGCGCAAACCTGTACCTGTAAAATATGAGTCGTATGTTAATATTGT
This sequence comes from uncultured Eubacteriales bacterium, assembly GCA_964370405.1. Classification (GTDB taxonomy): domain Bacteria; phylum Bacillota; class Clostridia; order Oscillospirales; family Acutalibacteraceae; genus SIG603. The sequence continues at coordinate 2,585 of CAYJJB010000014.1, forward strand.
GGGATTTGTAATTTTGATAGGGTTTATGCTTGTTGTAACTTTTTCGGATATATTTAAATTAGTGATGTAAGAGGTAAATATATGAAAACTACAAGAAGAGCTTGCAAAAAAATCATGGTAAAAGATGTTGCAATAGGTGGAGACAGCAAGATAACCGTGCAGTCTATGCTGAATTTTGTATCTGATGATATTAAGTCAAATGTTTTGCAGGCTGTAGAGCTTGAAAAAGCAGGTTGTGAAATTATAAGGGTTGCGATACCTGATATGAAAGCTGTTGAGCTAATTTATAAAATCAAAGAAGAGATTAGTGTGCCTCTTGTTGCAGATATTCATTTTGATTATAAGCTTGCAGTAGAATCTGTTGCCGCTGGAATAGATAAAGTGCGAATTAATCCTGGAAATATTGGAGATGACAGCAGGGTTAAAGCGGTGGTTGATGCTTGCAAAAAAAGCGGTGTTCCCATAAGAATTGGTGTAAACTCTGGGTCGGTTGAGAAAAATATTTTAAAAAAACATGGAAGTGCCACTGCTGGGGCTCTTTGTGACAGTGCACTTTACCATGTTTCGCTTTTAAATAAATTTGACTTTGATGATATTGTAATTTCCATTAAGTCATCTAATGTTTCAAAAATGATTAAGGCATATGAAACTATGGCAACTCTTTGTGATTATCCTTTGCACTTAGGTGTAACAGAGGCTGGTACTAAGCGTATGGGTATAGTTAAATCTGCCATAGGCATTGGCAGTCTTTTAGAAAAAGGAATTGGTGACACAATTAGGGTGTCACTTACAGATAATCCACTTGAAGAAATTGTTGCGGCAAAAGATATTTTGTCTGCACTTGATTTGAGTGATGGAATAAAATTTATTTCTTGTCCAACTTGTGGCAGAACAAAAATAGATCTTATAGGACTTGCAAACAACGTGGAAGAAAAACTTGGAAACTGTAAAAAAAATATAACTGTTGCTGTTATGGGCTGTGAAGTAAACGGTCCTGGTGAAGCAAAACACGCCGACATCGGAATAGCTGGTGGGCAGGGCGTAGGGCTTATATTTAAAAAAGGAGAAATAATTAAAAAAGTGCCTGAAGCAGAGCTATTGGATGCGCTTTTAATGGAAATTGAAAAGATATAAGGGAGTACTTTTGTGACAAATCTTTCTGCGCTTATAAAAAAAGAAATAAAAAATGATGAGTTTAGTAAGAAAATATTAAATTCGGTAGTAACTGCCTTGACCGTCGACAAGGCGGCAGGGTCTGTGTGCTTTAATATAAAATTTGACAGCTTTTTGCCATATAAAGAAATTATTATGGCAGAAAGTTTTTTGCAAGATGCACTTACATTACATGCAGTAAAAATTACACCGCTTTTCAAAAATGAAGATTTTTGTAGTGAAGCGGTTTTTTCTGCATGTCAAAAACTTAAAGAAGAAGACGCAAGTATTAATGGAATTTTTAATGATGCAAAAGTTGAAATTTGCGAAAATGATGTAAATATTGAGCTTTCGCATGGTGGGTTTGATTTGCTTGAACATAAAAAAATAGACAGAAAACTTATGTCACTTATTAAAACATGGTTTGATAAAGATGTAGCGATTAAATTTTGTGGTACACTTTCTTTAAAACATGGCGATAGTACAAATATTGAAAGACTGCATGTATTAGAAGAAAAAAGAAGAAGAGATAATATAGTTGAAAAAATTGAGATAGAAGAGAGCAGAATGCTTGAAAAAGCAGAAAGCCTTAAAATTTCTGTGAGAAAAGATGAATCTTTAAAACCGCAAATAATTTTGTCAAGCCTTAGACAAATTTTTGGTTCTATGACAAAGCCTAAAATTCAGGCGATAGAAAATGTAAATACAGAGGTTAATAATGTATTTATATGGGGCGATATTTTTGACATTGAAGTTAGAGAAACAAGAGATAAAAAGAAAAAGATATACAGCTTTTACATAACAGACTATACAGATTCTATGATAGTAAAACAAATCCAAGACAGCAACCAGTGCGCTGTGTTTGATGCCTTGAGTAAAGGTGACACTGTTGTGGTTAAGGGTGATGTAAGCTATGATAAATACGACAGGGAAAACATTATGTCCATTAAAGCCATGGGCAAAGTGAAAAAAGTTGAAGTAGCTGACATGGCAAAAGATAAGAGAGTAGAGCTTCATGCACATACAAATATGTCAACTATGGACGCAATTACACCTATAGGAAAATTAATTGACAGAGCTGTAAAATGGGGACACAGGGCAATTGCAGTTACAGACCACGGTGTTGCACAAGCCTTTCCTGATGCAATGAATGCTTGGCTTAAGCTGCAAAAGTCTGATGTTGATTTTAAAGTAATATATGGAGTTGAAGCTTATTTTGTAAATGACTTAGTACCTGCTGTTAAAGGTGAGTTTAATATAGGTTTAGATGATGAATTTATTTGCTTTGACTTAGAAACAACTGGTCTTAGTGCAAAGAGCGAAAAAATTACCGAAATTGGTGCTGTTAAAGTTATTAATGGTCAAATTGTTGATACCTTTGGTACTTTGGTAAACCCGCAAAAACCCATTAGTGCAAAAATTACTGAAATAACAGGCATAGATGACAATATGGTAAAAGATGCACCGCTTGAAGGTGAAGCACTTAAAAGCTTTATAGAGTTTTGTGGCAACTCACCCGTATTTGTGGCTCACAATGCTGATTTTGATATGTCGTTTTTAAGAGCGGCGGCACAAAGAACAGGAATAGAACTTTCTGAAAACTACATAGACACTTTAACTATGTGTCGTTCTATGTTTAAAGACATAAAAAACCATAAACTTGACACGGTTGCAAACTTTTTAAAGCTTAAACCATTCAATCATCACAGGGCTGTAGATGATGCAACTGTTTTGGCAGATATCTTTATAAATCTTTTACTAAGACTTAAAGAGGATAAAAATATAAGCACTACAAAAGAGATTAACTCTACTCTTGCAGGTGGTGATTATAAAAAGCTACGTTCTCATCATCAAATTATTTTGGTGAAAAATTTAGTAGGACTTAAAAACCTTTACAAAATTATATCGGCTGGGCATTTAAATTATTTTTACAAAACTCCAAGGGTTCCAAAAAGTTTTCTCGATAAACATAGAGAAGGCCTTATCATAGGCTCTGCCTGTGAAGCGGGAGAGCTATTTAGGGCGGTAATGAGGGGTGAGAAATTTAATGAGCTATTAAAAATTGCCGATTACTATGATTACCTTGAAATTCAACCAATAGGCAATAATATGTTTATGGTTAAAAACGGCAGTTGTGATATACAAACACTTAAAGAATATAATAAAACTGTTGTAAAACTTGGTGAAAAACTTGGGAAGCCTGTTGTTGCAACGGGTGATGTCCACTTTATGGATCCTCATGATGCAAAGTACAGAACTATTTTAATGAACTCAAAAGGTTTTTCTGATGCTGAGGATCAAGCACCATTATACCTTAAAACAACAGAGGAAATGCTTGAAGAATTTTCATATCTTGGGGAAGAAAAGGCATATGAGGTTGTTGTTACAAACACGAATATAATTGCGGACATGGTGGAGCCCGTAAGGCCTATACCTCCTGGTGTTTTTCCGCCACATATTGATGGTGCGGAGGATGAACTAAATGAAATTTCATGGCAAAGAGCACGTGATTTGTACGGTGAAGACCTGCCTGAAGTTGTTGAAAAAAGGCTTAAAAAGGAGCTTGGCTCAATAAATAAACATGGATTCTCAGTGCTTTATATGACAGCGCAAAAACTTGTTGCCGACAGTGAGAAAAACGGATATTTTGTAGGCTCTAGGGGCTCGGTTGGTTCATCGTTTGTGGCTTTTATTTCAGGTATTTCAGAGGTAAACCCAATAGAGCCACACTATGTTTGTAAAAAATGCAAGTACAGTAAATTTTTCCTAAAAGGTGAATATGACTCAGGTTTTGATATGCCTGAAGAATTTTGCCCTAACTGTGGTGAAAGCATGGAGCGTGATGGGCATACAATTCCGTTTGAAACTTTCCTAGGTTTTGATGGCGATAAAACACCTGATATTGATCTTAACTTTTCAGGTGAATATCAAAGTGGTGCGCACAGATATACAGAAGAACTTTTTGGAAGAGATAATGTGTTTAAAGCTGGAACCATAGCAACAGTTGCAGATAAAACTGCTATTGCCTATGTTAGGAAATTTGCAGAGCAAAAGGATAGAATTTTCCATAGAGCAGAAGAAAGACGTCTTGCTGTGGGTTGTACAGGAATTAAGCGTACAACAGGTCAGCACCCTGGTGGAATGGTTGTTGTTCCAAAAGGTATGGAAATTTATGATTTTTGTCCTGTACAAAGACCAGCAAATGACCAAAAATCGGATAACATTACTACTCACTTTGACTTCCATTCCATACATGACACAATTTGTAAGCTTGACGAACTAGGACACGACGTTCCGACAATTTATAGATATTTAGAAGATTATACAGGCACATCAATTTTGGACGTACCTATGAGTGACCCTAAAGTTATGTCACTGTTTTACTCAACTGATGCATTAAATGTAAGTCCTGAGGATATTAATTCGCAAACAGGCACATTTTCACTACCAGAAGTTGGAACTGGCTTTGTTAGACAGATGTTAATTGAAACTCAGCCCAAAACCTTTAGTGACCTGTTACAAATTTCAGGACTTTCACATGGAACTGATGTTTGGCTTGGAAATGCTCAAGAGCTTATTAAAAATGGAACTTGCTCAATTTCTGATGTTATCGGAACTCGTGATAATATTATGACTTATTTAATGCTAAAGGGCTTGCAACCAAATATGGCGTTTAAAATAATGGAAATTACCAGAAAAGGTGGAGCGAAAAAGTTTTTAACACAAGAACATCTTACTGCTATGAAAGAAAACAATGTGCCACAGTGGTATATTGACTCTTGTTTTAAAATTAAATATATGTTCCCAAAAGCTCATGCGGCAGCTTACATGATAGCTACTTTAAGGCTTGGCTGGTATAAGGTTTATAAGCCAACACATTATTATGCAGCATATTTCACTGTGCGAAGCGACGATTTTGATGGCGCAACTGCCATTAAAGGTCGTGATGCAGTGCTTAGAAGAATGAAAGATATTGAATCTAAGATGAAAAATAAAGAGGCGAGTCCAAAAGAAGAGTCAACATATGGTTTTTTCCAAATAATAAATGAAATGCTTGCAAGAGGGATAGAGCTTTTACCTGTGGATTTAACAAAGTCACATGCAACAAAATTTGTGGTTGAAGAAGATAAAATTAGACTTCCATTTTCATCTCTTGCAGGTGTTGGAGAAAATGCCGCACAAAGCCTTTATGATGTGGGTAAGGATACACACAAGTCTATTGAGGATTTAAGAATGAGCGCTAAAGTATCATCGGCGGTTATTACAGTTTTAAAAGATGCAGGAGTTTTATCACATTTACCTGAAAGTGCGCAAATTAGCTTATTTGGTTAGCCAAGCTCATATAATCCGAACCCATTTGCCAGAAAATCCTTAGACCTAAAAACATCCAAATTGTGCCTATATCCAGGCAGACGATGAAGCAATACTAGCGTATTGCAAAGAGGATAACAAAGTTAGAGGTGCAATTTGGGCGTTTTTAGGCGTGGTTGGAATTTTATGAACTCGGCCAAACACTTGACAAGTTTAGTTTAATATGATATCATGGTAGCACTTTACTACAATAAAGCGAAAGGCGAAGCGATGAAAAAATTACATATGATAAGCCCTGAGGGCACAAATGATGTTCTTTTTGGGCAATGTTTAAGAAGAAGAGAAGTAGAAAAAAATATTAACGAGGTCTTTAAGCGCCGTGGATATAACGAGGTAATTACGCCTGGTATTGAGTATTTTGATTTATTTAATCCATCTATTCCTCAAACGCAAATGTACACAACTACTGATAATAAAGGAAGACTTGTGGTATTAAGACCTGACCTTACCTTGCCAATTGCAAGGCTTACTGCTGCAAAACTGCAAAATCTGGCGCTTCCTATAAGACTTTATTATAACGAAACAATTTTTAGAAAAAGAGCAGAACATTCAGGCAGAAATGTAGAAATTGCACAGTCTGGTGTTGAGGTTTTAGGGGCTGATGGCATTAGAGCAGACTTAGAGGTGATTAATACAGCACTTACAGCTCTTGCTTCAAGCGTAAAGAGTTTTAGAATTGAGATAGGGCATGCTGGTATATTTAAAAAGCTTGCAGATGGCATGAATATTAGTGCGGAAACAAAAGAAAAAATTCGCACTATTATTGAAAGTAAAAATTACTCGGCACTTGATGACATACTTAAAAATATTGAAGACTCACCATATAAAAGTGCCATGGCAAAACTGCCTAGACTTTTCGGTGGTGAAGAAGTTTTTGAAACGGCAAAAAATACTTGTCCAGATAAAGAAATTGAAGCAATACTTAATTATATTAGCAGTCTATATAATGCACTTTGTAAAATGGGACTTAAAGATAAAATTATGCTTGATTTTGCGCTTGTGCAAAGAAATGACTATTATACAGGCGTGGTTTTTAGTGCATATGCAGACGGTATAGGCGATGCAGTGCTTAATGGCGGTAGGTATAATAATCTTTTTGAGAAATTTAACATGGACATGCCAGCTATTGGCTTTGCTATAAATATAAGTGATATAGCAAATTTATATTCTTTAAATTCTACTGATAAGATTAAAGAAAAAACTTTAATTTACGGTGAAGACAATTATGAAACCGATGCTTTAATTCTTCTTAATAAGTTAACAAAAGAAGGTAAAAACTGTGAAATTGCATTGTTTGATACTTTAGAAGAAAATATTGCTTACGGAAAAAATACAAATTTTAATGAACTTATCGTTGTGGCAAATGAAATTACTTATATGAATTTAGGAGATGATGATACTTGAAAGCACTTAGAATTGCACTTACCAAAGGTAGACTTGAAAAAGATACGGTAAATCTTTTTGAAAGTATTGGATATGACTGCACACAGGTAAGAGAAAAAGGTAGAAAACTTATTCTTCCTATAAATGACGGTAAAATTGAGTTTGTACTTGCCAAAGCTGCAGATGTTATAACTTATGTTGAAAGTGGAGTTTGTGATTTGGGTGTTGTTGGCAAAGACACTATAATGGAATATGGTGGAAGTTTTTATGAAATTCTCGATTTAGGTTTTGGAAAATGCAAATTTGCACTTGCAGCAAAAAAAGATATAGATTTTTATAAAGGTTATAAAACTAAAACTTTAGCATCAAAATATCCATTCGTCACAAGAAAGTTTTTTGAAGAAAAAGATATGGATGTCAATATAATTAAAATTGAAGGCTCTGTAGAGCTTGCTCCACTTTTAGGCTTGTCTGATGGCATAGTTGATATAGTAGAAACAGGGAGCACATTAAAAGAAAACGGGCTTGAGGTCAAAGATTTCATTGCTGATATATCTGCAAGACTTATTGCAAATACTGCAAGCCTTAAGCTTAGAAAAAATAAAATAGAAGAGCTTGCAAATGCAATGCAAAGTGGGCTTGTAGGGGGTAAGAGCTGTGATTAAAATAGTAAAAGGCGATAAAGAAACTTGCAAAAATTTTGTTGCAGAACTTAAAGAGAGAATAGGCGAAAATGATAAAAAAGTGGACTCTATAGTTTCTGATATAATTAAAAATGTAAAAGAAAACGGCGATGCTGCCCTTAAAGAATACTCTTTAAAATTTGATGGATGGGTTCCAGAAAAACTTGAGCTTAGCCGTGAGGAAATTGAAGAAATTGCAAAAGAAAGTGATCCAAAATTTATTAAGGCCTTAGAAAATGCTGCAAAAAATATAGAGGATTTTCACCAAAGACAAAAACAGCAATCGAGAATAGACACGGATAAAGATGGTGTGATTTTAGGTCAAAAAGTGCGTGGACTTCACAGTGTAGGTGTTTATGTTCCCGGTGGTACTGCTGTATATCCCTCAACAGTTTTAATGAATGTAATTCCTGCAAAAATTGCCGAGGTGGGCGAAATTGTCATGGTAACACCGCCAGGGATTAGTGGCAAACCAAACCCAGATATAATGGCGGCTGCAATGGTGGCTGGGGTTAACAGAGTGTTTTTAACAGGTGGCGCACAAGCAGTGGCAGCTCTTTCATATGGAACACAAACGGTGCCTAAGGTAGATAAAATTGTAGGGCCTGGCAATATTTTTGTTGCAACAGCAAAAAAACAGCTTTACGGCATTGTAGACATTGACATGATAGCAGGGCCTAGTGAAGTGCTGATAATTGCGGATAAATTTGCAAATCCAAAATATTTAGCTGCAGACTTAATGAGTCAGGCCGAACATGATGAAATGGCATCGGCTGTTTTAATTACAGATAGTGAAGAGATTGCAGCTAAAACTAAGGAAGAGCTTATAAGACAAGTAGAAAATTTAAGTCGTAAAGACATAATTTTAAAGTCACTTGAAAATTTTGGTGCAATTATTGTGTGTGAAAACATGGAGCAAGCTGTGGAGTTTGCAAATGACTTTGCACCAGAGCACCTAGAAGTTAGCTGTGAAAATCCTTTTGATTATTTGGGAAAACTGCATAATGCAGGTTCAATTTTCTTAGGAGAATACTCACCTGAGCCTTTAGGCGATTACTATGCAGGTGCAAACCACGTACTGCCAACAAATGGTACAGCAAGATTTTTCTCGCCATTATCAGTTGACAGCTATTTAAAGAAGACGAGTTTTATATATTATACAAAAGATGCACTGTTAAAGGCGGCGGATGACATAGTCTTGCTCGCTAAGACAGAGCAACTTACCGCACACGCAAATTCCATAGAAGTGAGGCAGGAAGATGTATAAATTAAATAGCAAAATAAGAGATTTACTTCCATATGAACCTATAGCAGGTAACTTTAAAGTAAGGCTTGATGCAAACGAGTCATATCTCTCTTTTCCAAAAGAGTTAGATGAAGAAATTAAGTCAAATTTAGAAAAAATTGATATTAATAGGTATCCTGACTCAAAGGCTATGGCACTTTGTGAAAGCTTTGCTAGTTTTTATGGCTTAAATACTGAAAATGTTGTTGCAGGAAATGGGTCTGATGAGCTTATTTCAATTTTAATTTCAACATTTTTACAAAAAGGTGAAAACTATGCTGTATTTGAAAAAGATTTTTCTATGTATAATTTTTACGGAAGTATTTATGAGGCAAACTGCATAACAATAGAAAAAAATGCAGACTGGACAATTGATGTAAAAAAAACAGTTGATATCTGTAAGAAAAATGATGTTAAACTGCTAATTTTCAGTAATCCATGCAACCCAACTTCTTTGGGGCTAAACCGTGAGGATGTTAAGTTTTTAATTGAAAATTTAAGCGATACTTTAATTGTTTTGGACGAGGCTTATATGGAGTTTTGGACACAGTCTTTAATTTTGAATGTATTAAATTATGATAACTTAATAATACTAAAAACTTGCTCAAAAGCCTTTGGGCTTGCAGGGCTTAGGGTAGGATTTGCAGTATCGCAAAAAAATATAGTGGATGCGATTAAGGCGGTAAAATCGCCATATAATCTAAATAGCATATCACAAATGATGGCTACAACACTGCTACTTAAAAAAGAATTGCTACTTGATGCGACAGCAAAAATTCTAGTACAAACAGAAAAACTTTATAATGATTTGAAACTTCTCGAAGAAGAGAATAAATCCTTATTTACAGTACTTCAAACAAAAACAAATTTTGTTGTAATAAAATGCGATAAATCAAATGAAATATGGGAATATCTTAAAACTTGCAGTATAGCTGTAAGATGTTTTGGTGACTTTTTAAGAATAAATGCAGGCAGTGATGATGAAAATGAAGCACTGATTTGCGGTATAAAAAATTATATAAAAGGGGCATGAAAATGGAGCGTATAGGTGTTATAAACAGGCAGACAAATGAAACAAATATAGAACTTGAACTTTACCTTGATGGCGGAGTGGTTGAAATTTCTACAGGCGTTGGTTTTTTTGACCATATGTTAAATTCATTTGCTCACCACGGTGGCTTTGGGCTTATTGTTAAGACAGAGGGCGATTTAATTGTCGATTGTCATCATACAGTAGAAGATACTGCAATAGTTTTAGGTCTTGCAATAAAACAAGCACTTGGTGCAAAACACGGAATAAATCGTTTTGGAGAGGCAAATATTCCAATGGATGAAGCTTTGGCCTTTTGTGCTATAGATGTAAGCTCCAGACCATACTTAGTTTATAATTCAGATATTAAAGAAGAGCGAGTGGGTGACTTTGATACATCTATGACAGAAGAGTTTTTTAGAGCACTTGCGTTTAATGCAGGCCTTACACTTCACATAGACTGTAAATATGGAAAAAATGCACATCATATGATAGAGGTAATGTTTAAAGCTTGTGCACACGCACTTAAAAAAGCAGTTGCAATTACTGGTGAGTCCATACTTTCAACAAAAGGAACTTTAGACTAAATAAAATTTTAGGAGATAGAAATGATTATATTACCTGCAATAGATATTAAAGACAATAAATGCGTAAGACTTTTTAGGGGTGACTATTCAACTGCTTCTGTGGTAGCAGGTGATGCAGTTGAAACAGCAAAAGATTTTGAAGACTGCGGTGCTTCATGGATGCATATGGTAGACTTAGACGGCGCATTAGAGAAAAAGCCTGTGAATCATGAGCTAATTTTTAATGTACGAAATAATACAAAACTCAACATTGAAGTAGGTGGCGGAATACGCTCTATGGACACTGTGGATTTTTATATTGAAAAAGGAATACAAAGGGTAATTTTGGGCTCTGCAGCTCTTCATAATCCAGAATTTGTAAAAGAGGCAATTAAAAAATACGGCGAAAAAATTGCTATAGGAATAGATGCAAGAGATGGTAAAGTTGCAGCTGAAGGCTGGACCTCTACTAGTGAAGTTGACTATATTGACTTTGCAAAGCAAATGGAAGACCTTGGTGCAAAGTATATTATTTTTACAGATATTTCAAAAGATGGAACACTAAGTGGGCCTAACCTTGTTATGCTTGATAAAATAAATAGAGCGGTGTCATCAAACATTATTGCAAGCGGTGGTGTTGCAAATTTAAAGGATATTTTAGACCTTAATTCACTTTCACTTTATGGTGCAATTGCAGGCAAATCAATTTACTCTAAAACACTTGACTTAAGATCTGCAATCGTTGCAGCGGACAGAGTAAAACTGACAAAAGAAAATGAAAGCTTAAATGCGTATTTCAAAAAATCACCACTTATACCTACAATAGTACAAGATCATGAAAAACTTGATGTATTAATGCTTGCTTATATGAACAGAGAATCTTTGCAAAAAACCTTAGAAACTGGATATACTTGGTTTTACAGCAGAAGTCGCAAAGCACTTTGGAACAAGGGTGCGACCTCTGGCAATTTGCAAAAGGTTGTGAGCATACACGCTGACTGCGATGATGATACCTTACTAGTAAAAGTAGTGCAAACAGGCAATGCCTGCCACACAGGAGAGCGCAGTTGTTTTTTTAAGGAGATTAAATGATGCTTGATATATTAAGAGAAGAATATAAGACTATAATAGATAGAAAAGAAAATTCGCAAGAGGGTTCTTACACTTGTTATTTATTTGAAAAAGGACTTGATAAAATTTTAAAAAAATGCGGTGAAGAGTGCAGCGAGATGATAATTGCTGCAAAAAACAAAGATAAAGATGAGCTTGTAATGGAAATGAGCGACCTTATATTTCATATGACCGTTTTAATGGCAAATGAAGGAATTAGTGTTGATGACTTAGAAAAAGAGTACCTTAAACGCAATAAAAAAGAAGGCAATTTAAAAACTTTTCATCAGGTGGATAAGAACACATGATTATAATTGATAATACTAACTTGCCATGGGTTTATGAAGAAAAGGTAAAAGAGTTCATTAAACCTGAAGTCACTGTTTTAAATATTGGACAGAGTGATGAAAGTGATATAAACTATCAAATTGATAAAGATTTACTTAAAATATGCAGTGAAATAAAACTACCTTTTGATGATGGTAGTTTTAAACTTGTTATAAATAAATTTAATGAGTATAATTTGGAAGAAGTTGTAAGAGTGCTCACAAAAAATGGATATTTTATAACAGAAGAAATTGGAAGTTCTGATTTTATGGCAGAAAACATTTCAGAAAATTTCAATTTAGAAAATGAAAGAGAAAAATTTATTAAGCAAGGACTTAAAATTATTTATGAAAATCAGTTTTATTTTAAATTAAGTCCTAAAAAGACTATACATAGATTTATTCTAATTGTGAAAAAGGAGTTTTAGTTTTATGACGAATGATTTTTTTAGACCCAAGTATCATTATACAGCAGAAAAAGGCTGGATAAATGATCCTAATGGTTTTTCAGTATATAATGGAAAATATCATTTATTTGCACAGCACTATCCACATGATACAAAATGGGGACCCATGCACTGGTCACACGCAGTAAGTGATGATTTAATTACATGGGAACACCTTCCTATAGCTTTGATGCCCGATAAAGAATACGAAATGGACTTAGGCTGTTTTTCAGGTACTGCAATAGAATTTAATGGAAAACATGCGTTGATGTATACTGCATGCGGTGGAAATAACCAAAAGGGCATGACTCAGCTTCAGTGCCTTGCGCTAGGTGACGGAATAAAGTACGAAAAACACGAAAGTAATCCTGTAATAAATGAAAGCCATTTGCCAGACTTTGCAAATTCGGTAGATTTTAGAGATCCCAAGGTCTTTAAAGAGGGTGAGTGGTATTACTGCCTTCTAGGCTCAAAAGTAGTAGATTTAAATATAGGAACTTTACTCTTGTTTAAGTCGAAAAATTTAGTAGATTGGAATTATGTTGGCGAAACATTAAGAGCACCAGAGGACAATAGTTTGGGTGTGATGTTTGAGTGTCCTGACATATTTAAAATGGGAGATAAGTACGTGATACTGCTCTCTCCAATGTATGTGCCAAAAAAAGACAATAAATTTGCAAATGTTTATTCAAGCATTTATTTTGTAGGAGATTTAAATTTAGAAACAGGAAAGTTTAGTGTTGAGCATTATGATGAAATAGACGGCGGATTTGATTTTTATGCACCACAAACCACAAAAGGACTAAACGGAGAGCGTATAATGGTTGCGTGGGCACAAATGTGGGAAAGAAACTTTGTAACAGACCAATTAAATCAAAGTTCTACAGGTGCTATGACCATACCAAGAGTACTTGCCTTGTGTGATAATAAATTGATACAAACACCACTTAAGTCAATAGAAAGTTATCATAAAAGTAAATATGAAGAAGTAAACAGTGGAAGCAATAATTTGTTTAGACTTATGATTGATATAGATTTAAGTAATGGTGATGAATTTGAACTTGAACTTTTAAAAACAATTACAGGAAGTTTTAAATTAATTTATGATAAAAAAGCTTCTAAACTTATTATAGACCGTGAAAAAAGCCTATATAAACTAGATAAACATGAGCTTGAGCATGAGTGCTACAACAAAAGAAATATTAAAGTTCACGGCAAACGCTTAAAACTTGATATTATAGTTGATATAAGTGTTATTGAAATATTTGTAAATGATGGTGAATTTGTACTGACATCAAATTACTATGTAGGTAAAGAAGATATTTCAAGTGATATAAAGACAAACTATTCATTTGAATTGCAAAAGTTTGATCTGTAAATTAAAAATCCGTCCTAAGGGCGGATTTTTTTGCTTTTTTATCAATTAAATTTAAATTTTAATTGAATATTTTACCTTAAAATGTTATTATAATTAGATAAATATGAAAAGTGTGGTGCGGTATGAATATTAGAGAATGGGAAATTTTATCACTCGATAAACAAAAAGTCGTAAATATTGCGCAAAAATATGATGTGCCTGATATAGTAGCAATGCTTTTACAGCTTAGAAATTTTGAAGACTGTGCCCATGATATGCTTTATAAAACTCAGTGGGATAAAGATCCATTTGAGTTTATTGATATGGATAAAGCGGTAGAGCGAATTAACCGTGCAGTAGACGATTTTGAAAAAATTGCAGTTTATGGAGATTATGATGCTGACGGAGTTACTTCTACTGCAATAGTATACTCTCACCTAAACACTGTTGGTGCAGATGTTATGTACTATATTCCAGAGCGTGATGGTGAAGGGTACGGAATGAATATACCTGCCATTGAAGAGCTTTCAAGACAAGGTGTTAAGCTTATTGTAACTGTTGATAATGGAATTGCATCAGTTGAAGAGGTTAAACGTGCAAATGAACTTGGAATTGATGTTGTAATTACTGACCATCATAGGCCACAAGATGTTATACCTGATGCCTATGCAGTGGTTGACCCATATAGAAAAGATTGTCCGTCAAAATTTAAGGACTATGCTGGTGCAGGTGTTGCATTAAAGCTTGTTATGGCACTTGTATGGGATATTGAAATGAGTGGAGAGCTTTTTGATTTATACTGTGACCTTGCAACAATTGGAACTATAGGAGATGTTGTTCCTTTGGTCGACGAAAATAGAATTTTAGTAAAAAACGGGCTAAATTCAATTTATCACAGCCATAGACCTGGAGTAACTAATTTGGTTGAAGCCTCAGCAATGAAGAAAATATCTGCAACAAGCCTTGCATTTACTATAGTGCCAAGAATAAATGCAGCTGGCAGGATGGGATGCGCTGATAAGGCACTTAATTTGCTTACCTGTGAAGATGAAGACGATGCGTTAATGCTTTGTGATATTATTTGTAAGGAAAATGAAGTGCGAAAAACAACGCAAGAAGAAGTGTATATTAAAGCTATTGAGATTATTGAAAATGATGAGATTATTAAAAACTCAAGAATTATTGTTGTTGGTGGAGAAAACTGGCACCATGGCGTTTTAGGAATTGTTTCTGCAAAAATTACACAGAAGTACGGCAAACCATCTTTAGTTTTATCTATAGATGATGGTGAGGCAAAAGGAAGCGGTAGAAGTGTAGAAGGTGTATCGCTTTTTGAAGCGCTTAGCAGTTGTAAAGACGTGTTAACTAAGTTTGGTGGCCACCCAATGGCGGCAGGACTTAGTTTAAATGAGGAAAATATAGATAATTTAAGAAGTAGGATTAATGAATTTTGTAAAGAAAAGTATGAGTATATGCCAAGTCCTAAGACAGTACTTGACTGCAAGTTGATGCCTGTTGCACTTAATCCTAAACTTGTGGAAGATATAGAATTTTTAGAACCTTTTGGAACAGGAAATCTCACACCAAAATTCGGATTATTTTCTATGACTTTGGAAAAAATAGTACCAGTAAGCGGTGGGAAACATTTAAGACTTCATTTTATAAGAGATGGTGTAAGTATTAGTGCGATGATGTTTTCAAAAACTCCGGAAGATTTTTTATACACTGAGGGCACAGTGCTTGACCTTGCTGTATGTTTAGATGTAAATGAATTTAGAGGAGCTAAAAATTTAACTATAATTATAAATGACATAAAACCATCAAAACTTGATATTGGTATGAGCCTTAAAACATATAAGATATATGAAAATATATTAAGAAAAGAAAAACTAAGCGATAAGCAAAAGTGTGAAATTTTACCTACAAGAGAAGATTTTGCTCTTCTTTACAGAGCGATAAAAAGCAATAGCAAAACAAAATCACTACTTGTATTTGTTACAGAGTTAAATACAATAAATCTTGGAAAACTTCTTTTTATGATTGATGTTTTAAAAGAGAGAAAGTTGATTTGTGTTAATGGTCAGAATGTAGAAAATTTGCAAAATATAAGCATATTACCTACAAGCGGAAAAGTGGATATATTTGCATCACCACTGTTTGAAAATATATAAATTTAAGGGGTTAATTTATGGAAATAAAAACAAGGACATTTAAAGAACTTGAAAAATTAATAACAAATAGCGGCAAAAAATATCGTATTAAAAAAATAAGAGAAGCTTATGAAATTGCAAAAGATGCACATGGTACACAAATGAGAAAATCAGGCGAACAATATATTGTTCACCCGATTGCGGTTGCTTATTTGCTAGTTGAAATGGGCATGGACTCAGATTCGATAATTGCAGGGCTTTTACATGACGTTGTTGAAGATACAGATATTACTTTAAGCGAAATAGAGTCTATGTTTGGCAAGGAAATAGCAGGGCTTATAGACGGACTTACAAAGATTGGCCAAATTCCATTTTCTTCAAGAGAGGAAGAACAAGCTGAAAATATAAGAAAAATGCTTATTGCAATGGCAGAAGATATAAGAGTAGTTATTATAAAATTTGCTGATAGAATGCATAATTTGAGTACGCTTGAATTTATGTCGCCACAAAAACAAAGAGATAAGGCACTTGAATGTATAGAAGTGTATGCACCTATTGCACATAGACTTGGTATGCGTGCGGTAAAAGAGTATATGGAAGATGTTTCACTTAAATATCTTGATCCCATTGCATATTCTGAAATTGTTAATGATTTAGAGAAAAAAGGAAAAAGTAGAAACCAGTTTATAGTTGATACAAAAGCTGAAATATCCTCAAGAGTGCACCGAATTATAAAAAAAGTGTATATAGAAGGACGTGTAAAAAGCATAAACGGCATTTACAGAAAAATGTTTATTCAAGGGAAAAGTTTTGATGAAATTTTTGATGTATTTGCACTTAGAATAATTGTTGATACTGTAACAGACTGCTACAATATTTTAGGTATTATTCATGATATGTTTAAGCCTATTCCTAACAGATTTAAAGACTATATATCAACACCAAAGCCCAATATGTATCAAAGTTTGCACACCACGGTTTTAGGCAGAAATGGAACACCATTTGAAGTGCAAATAAGAACATGGGAAATGCATCAAACTGCAGAATTTGGTATCGCAGCCCACTGGAAATACAAGCTTGGAATATCTGATAAAACAAGCGGACCACAACTTGACTGGATTAATCAAATGCTTGAAAATCAAGAGGAAAGTGAAGATGTTACTGAACTTGTACACGCTATAAAAACAGACCTTGTACCAGAAGAAGTGTTTGTTTTCACTCCAAAAGGTGACGTTAAATCGCTGCCACTTGGTGCAAATGTAATCGATTTTGCCTATGCAATTCACAGTGCTGTTGGTAACAGGATGATAGGTGCTAAAGTAAACAAAAGAATAGTGCCACTTGATTATAAAATTAAAAATGGTGAAATTATTGAAATTTTGACAACTAAAGAAGTTGGAAAAGGCCCTAACAGGGATTGGCTTGCATTGGTAAGAACTGGCGAAGCCAGAAACAAAATTAGAACATGGTTTAAAAAAGAGAAAAAGGCTGAAAATATTATTGAGGGCAAGGCTGAGCTTGAAAAGGAATTTAAAAGAAATTCTATTACAATGTCCGATGAACTTATGAATTTTATGATAGATTCTATTGGCAGAAGGCATAGTTGTACAAATGCAGATGATTTTTATGCAGCTATTGGTTATGGTGGAATACAGCTTTGGAAAATCATGCCAAGGATTAAAGACGAGAACCAAAAGCTTACAAAAAATATTGAGGAATTGCCAGTTGTTATAAGAGCAGAAGAAACAACTAAAAAAGCAGTAGGTGGCGTTTTAGTTGACGGAATGGATAACTGTCTTATTAAGTTTTCACGTTGTTGTAATCCGCTTCCAGGCGATGACATTATTGGATTTATAACAAGAGGCTATGGCGTTTCAATTCATAAAAAGTCTTGTACAAATGTGCCATCTAATATTCAAGATGCACCAGAGCCTGAGAGATGGGTGCGTGCACGCTGGGCTGGAGAAGTTAAGGAAGAGTTTAAGGCAACGCTTCATATCACTGCAAATAACAGACGAGGCATGCTGGCTGACGTTACTATGCAGCTTTCAGCAATGCGACTATTTATACATGCACTTAACTCAAGAGAGATAAGAAATACAACAACTGCACTAATCTCCACCACAATTACAATTAACGGTTTAGAACACTTGAAATCTGTAATTGAAAGACTTAGTAAGGTTGATGGTGTTATCTCAATTGAAAGAAGCTAAGGTTTAATTTAAATTAAGGAGTATTTTAATGGTAATTTATATCAGTCATCATTTTTTTCACTATGAAGCAGGTAATTTGTGTAGATTGTTTTTTCCATATCATAATTTAAGAGTAGTGGAAGATATGGCAGATTTTTCAGATGAGGATATAAAAGTTAAGGCAATTATTAATACTTTGCAAGATAAAATTGAGTATTTTGTAGAGTTTTGTGAAAATGACAAATCTTTTGTAAAAACAATTTATTCCGATATTACGAGTGATAATAAGGTGCTAGAGCAAAATATATGTAAATGTATATTTTTATCATTTAGTGAATATACAGATTATAAACCGAAATGGGGTATGCTAACTGGTATACATCCTGTGAAGTTTTTTGAACAAATTGCTTTAGAACAAGGTTATGAAAATGCTGAAAAAATATATAGAGAAGAGTATTTTGTAAGTGAAGAAAAAATTAGTTTATCAAAAATAATTGTTGATACGCAAAAACCTGCAATAAATTTGAATAAAGAAGACAATTTTAGCCTATATATTTCTATACCGTTTTGTCCGTCAAGGTGTAATTATTGTTCCTTTGTGTCCCAAAGTATAGAAAAAACCAAAAAACTTATTCCACCTTACTTAGAACTCTTACTTAAAGAAATTGAAGAGAGTGCAAAAATTTCTAATAGCTTGTCACTTAAACTGCTTACTGTGTACATAGGAGGCGGAACCCCAACAACACTTAGTGAAAAAGAACTTGAAATATTAATTTCACAAGTATATAAATGTTTTGACATGACGCACTGCGTTGAGTTTACTGTTGAGGCGGGAAGACCTGATACTATAAATGATGAAAAACTTAAAGTATTGGCGGATAAAGATATTAAAAGAATAAGCATAAATCCACAGTCTATGAATGACGAAGTTTTGAAGATTATAGGAAGAAAACATAGTGCAAAACAAGTGGTAGAGATGTATAAAAAAGCAAGGGCTGTTGGAATTTCTCAAATTAATATGGATTTAATTGCAGGGCTTAAGGGAGAAGATTTTCAGAGCTTTAAAAATAGCCTTGATGAAGTTATTGATTTGGATCCCCAAAACATTACGGTTCATTCTCTTGCACTTAAGCGCTCGGCTGACATATTTAGAGATGAAAATAAAAAAGAATATCATGACAGGGTTTTAGAAGTAACAAAAATGGTAGAATATTCGGTAGAAGCGCTGCTTGCAGCAGGTTACAAACCATATTATTTATACAAGCAAAGCAGAAGTGCTGCAAATATGGAAAATACTGGCTGGGCAAAGGATGATACCCAGTGCTTTTACAACATATACACTATGGATGAAAGTCAGACTGTTATTGCATGTGGCGCAGGGGCTGTGTCAAAAATAAAAGATCCATATACAAGCAGATTAGAACGAATATTTAATTTTAAACACTCATACGAGTATATAAGTAGATTTGATGAAATTTTGTCAAGAAAAAAAGAGGTGATTAAATATTATGAGCAATTTCGCAAGCGGATATATTAAATATATAAATCATTTGGAGCAAATTAATGATGCGGCAATGTTTAGCCCTGATAAAATGATAAACGAAGTTGAAGGGTCATATAAAGAGCATTTAATGAATATTGCAAGAAATATTGTAGGACTTGGTGAAGATGTAAAAATTTGTATGCTAGCAGGCCCGAGCAGCAGTGGAAAAACTACTACGGCAAAACTGCTAAAAGAATTTTTAACTTCATTTGGCAGGGCAGCACACATGGTGTCCCTTGATGATTATTATCTTTCAAGAGATTTGACACCACTGCTTTCAGATGGCACTAAGGATTTTGAAACAGTAGATGCTGTTGATATAAAGAGCATACAAAAATGCTTAGATGATATTATAAACTTTAAAGATATAAATGTTCCAAAATTTGATTTTAAACTTGGTATAAGAAAAGACGGTGTACAAAAAATAGAAATAAACAAAGGGGACATAGTAATAGTAGAAGGCATACATGCGCTAAATCCTGTTTTTACGGATAATTTGCCAAATGGAAGTACTGTTAAACTGTATGTGAGTGTAAAACAGCCTATAAAAGATGCAAATGGCGATGTTACAAGTCCTATGGATTTAAGACTTATAAGAAGAATTGTTAGAGATATGCAGTTTAGAGGAACCGACCCTGAAACTACTATAGCAATGTGGAATAATGTTGTTAAGGGTGAAAACAAATACATAAGGCCATATAGATTGTCTGCTGATTACACGGTAAATTCCGTGCATATTTATGAGCCTTGTGTTATGAGAACTTTAGCAATACAAATTTTAAGAAAAATTAAAGAAGATAGCCCTTATTACAAAAAGGCAAGAGAGCTTGACTCAAAGCTTATGAGATTTGAGCCTGTTTCATGCTCCTTAGTTCCTAAAAATTCGATGTTAAGAGAGTTTATAGGGCATGACCTTTAATGATAATTCTTAAAAAGTTTACAAAATATACTAAGTGTGTATTTGCAAATTGAGATTAAATGGTATATAATTAAATAAATATTTTATAAATAAAGGAGAATTAACTATGGGTATTTTAGACGATGTAGTAGTAAATGTAAAATCAGCGGCAGGTGTAGTTTCAAAAAAAGCAGGTCAAATTGTTGATATATCAAAACTTAGACTTAATGTATCTGAGGTAAATGGTGCAATTAACAAGTGCTATAATGAACTTGGTCAATATATCTACAATGGAAAAAAAGACGGCGAAGTTGTTGATACTGATATTGATGAAAGAATAGCAGAAATTGATGAGCTTTATGTGCAACTTGAAGAACTTGCTACACAAATGGCTCTTTTGCAAAATAAAGTGAGCTGTCCCGTATGTAAAAAATTATGTGATAATGAAGCATCATTTTGCTCTTCTTGCGGAGCTGCAATAAAAAATGATTAATTGATGTTAAGTTTTAATTTTTTAGATAGGATGATTTTTTATTATGTCAAAAACTAATGCCAGAGAGAGAACAGTTATAGGTCAAACCTTTTTGCAAGGTGCTATAATTCTTACAATAGGCATGGCGCTGACTAAGGTTGTTGGTGCGTTTTTTAAAATACCCCTTGCAAATGTTATTTCAGAAAACGGCATGGGGTATTTTAATACAGCATATACCCTTTATAATGTTATTTTCAGCCTGTCTACTGCAGGCTTTCCCATTGCGATAACAAAGCTTGTTGCGCAAAACTACTCACTAGGTAGATATAATGATGTAAGACAAATAAAACGTGTGGCAATTCCACTGTTTTCTATAACAGGATTTTTGGGCATGGTGGCAATGTTTTTTGGCGCTGGTCTTTACACACAGGTAATAGATAACCCAGGGGCAATGCTTCCTGTAATGGTGCTAGCTCCATCTATACTTTTTTGCTGTCTTTGTTCTATTTACAGAGGGTATTATGGTGGGCTAAGAAACATGTATCCGATAGCAGTATCTGAAGTTTTAGAGGCTTTAGCAAAACTTGTTTTTGGACTTTCTTTGTCTATTTTAACTGTATATTTTTTAAATTCAGAATATGAAGCATTTGGCACAATTTTTGGTTTTGCAATGGAGCAAGATGCAGCCATACTTTCCACATATTCATACGCTGCAGCAGCTGCAATTTTGGGTGTTACTTTAGGCTCTATGATAAGTTGGGTGTATTTAATTATTTATCATAGAAGAAGAGGCGACAGAATTACTCCTGAAATGTATAGGGCTTCTCCAAAACCTCATGGTGGAAAGTCAATTGCAAAAAAACTTATCTTGATTGCAATTCCTATTGGCATAGGTTCGCTAACGCTTAGTATTGCCGGTATGATAGATACGACGTTTTTATTAAGAAGAATTGGCGATGTTATGGCTGAAAGTCCCGAGGTAGTGCTCACTATGTATAACGGATATATTCCAAGTGAGAATTTAAGCGATCTTTCAACCGTTCCGAACTTTTTATTTGGTTGCTATACAAATGCACTTACTATTTATATGTTGGTGCCAACGGTAACACAGGCGCTGGGAATTAGTGCGCTTCCAAGCCTTACTGATGCCTGGACAAAACAAAATAAAGATGAAATTAGAAAAAATGTTGAAGCGATTATTAGAATTACTTGCCTTATCTGTATTCCTGCAGGACTTGGAATTGTAGCACTTGCCCAACCAATAGCAGCACTGCTTTATGGAAGTGGCGACGGATCACATATCATAGGTCAAGCACTTTCAATTTTGGGTTTTGGTGCAGTTTTTTCTGCTCTTGGTACGCCAATAAGCAGTATGCTTCAGGCTGTAGGTCGAGTTGACTTGCCGGTTAAATTTTTAACTGGTGCAATGGTAGTCAAAATTGTAGTAAATTATATACTTTGCGGAATACCAGAAATTAATATAATTGGTGCTGCAATTGGTACTATAGCTTGCTATTCGCTATCATCAATTGGACAAATTGTAATGCTGCTTAAGGTTACTAAGGTGAATATTAGTTTTAAATCAACTTTTTTAAAGCCATTAATTTCTGCAGTAATGTGTGCGCTTTCTGCATTTGGCAGCGCAACACTTGTACAATATCTAGGGTTTAGTTTGTCAATTGCATGTATAGTTGGTGTTTTTGCAGCTATTTTGGTTTATATAATTGCTTTGTTATTTACAAAAACTATAACAAAATACGATATTTCAATGTTGCCAAAAAGTGAAAAAATTTTAATTTTACTTGAAAAACGTGGCTGGATAGGTTAAAATGTAATGGATGTGAAAAAATTTACTCAAAAAGAAAAGCTTGATATTTATGATTTGCTTGAAATTATGAAACTGCTCAGAGCGCCAAACGGATGTAAATGGGATAGGGAGCAAACGCATAAAAGTATTAGGCAAAACTTAATTGAAGAGTGTTATGAGCTTGTTGAAGCTATAGATTTTAGTGATGATAAACTTTTAAAGGAAGAGCTAGGCGACGTGCTTTTGCAAGTTGTGTTTCACAGCGAAATGGCACAGGAAGATGGTAAGTTTGATTTTAGTGATGTTGTAAATGATATTGCAAAAAAACTTATTATAAGACATCCGCATGTTTTTTCTGATGTAAAAGTTGAATCGACAGAAGACATTCTGACTAATTGGGATAAGATAAAAAAAGAAACCAAGGGTCAAAAGTCAAAAAAAGAAGTTCTTTTAAGCGTGTCAAAATCTCTTCCTGCACTAATGCGTCACCAAAAAGTACTTAAAAAATCAATAACTTTAGAAAATCCTCAAACACTTAGTGTTTCAAAGGATATAGATAAAACAGAGGATGGCATAGGTAAAGCAATGTCAAACCTTGTGTATATGTGTATTGATAATGGTTATGATGCAGAAAAAATCCTTAGTGATTATACAGATAAACTTATCAATGACACAGAAAATTAGATATTTTACGGTGTAATATTACCGGTGAATATAATATAATAATTAAAAAATCAATGGAGGAATAAAAATGAACAAAACAGAATTAGTATCTGCAGTAGCAGAAAAAACAGGCCTTACAAAAAAAGATGCAGAAAATGCAGTTGGAGCAGTTATCGATACAGTTATCGAAACTTTAACAGCGGGTGAAAAAGTTCAACTTGTTGGCTTTGGTACATTCGAAGTTAGAGAGAGAAGTGCTCGTACAGGTCGTGACCCAAGAACAAACAACACAATTCAAATTCCAGCTTCAAAATCACCTGCATTTAAAGCCGGTAAAGGTTTTAAAGACGCAGTTAATAAATAAGCAATAACAAAGCAGGCTCGCTAAATTGAGCCTGTTTTGATTTATAGGTGTTATTATGAGATTAGATAAATACTTAAAGATTTCCAGAATAATTAAAAGAAGAACAATAGCAAATGAAGCGTGCGACGCAGGTAAAGTCAGCGTAAATGGCACAGTTGCAAAAGCTTCGTATGTTGTAAAAGAAAATGATATCTTAGAGCTTGAACTTGGTGTAAGAAAAATTAAGGCAAGAGTTGTTGCAATTAATGAATATGCCAAAAAAACAGAAGCTGGAGATATGTACGAAATTATAGGCGAAGAGTAAAATTTGAAACAGCTAAGTTTGTATGCACTGCATAACTTAGCTGTTTTTTTCATATCTTTAATTGGAGGTGAGCATATGCTTGAAACTAATTTAAAGAAAGAACATATATTAACTCTTACAGACAAAGAAATATTATCGGCTACTGGTGTTTTGAGAATAGATTACTTTTCAGAAGAAACCTTAATAGCATATACAGAGTTTGGTGGTATTAAAATAAGTGGAAGTAAGCTGCATGTAGAAAGTTTAGATGCAAGTACAGCTAAGCTGTTAGTGAAAGGCAAGATAGAAGGGATAGTATATTTTGAAAAGGACAGTACAAAAAGTATTTTGAAGAGGATTTTTAAATGATAATTTCCGACCAAAGTGTGGTGCTTTCACTGACGATTGGTGTAGTATTAGGTGCAATTTTTTCAATTAATAAAGCTATTGTAGTGGTTTTTGATGTAAAAAAAACAATATGTTTCCTACTTGATTTTACATTTGCCGTCATATGCCTTGTGTTAACATTTTTAGGAGCACTATCAATATCGTTTGGTTATTTAAGACTTTTACAAGTTTTACTTGAATTAATAGCAGCACTTTCATTTTACTATGTTTTTTCTCAGCCTATAACAGCAGTTATGAAATTTATATTTAAAAACTTTCAAAATATATTTGAAAAAATAATTCTAATAATTAAAAAAATAATCAATAAAATTAAATTAATTCTTAAAAATGTGAAAAAACTACAAATAATCAGAAAAAAATGCAAAAAAAATTGAATTTGCTCTTGATATTACATAGTGTTTTGTTTTATAATAAAGTAAATATCTAAACTTAGTGTAAAAGGGATAATTATGAAAGAAATTAAGAAAAAAAACAATAAAAATATTATGCTTAGGCTTGCAATGGTTGCCGGCTTAGTTTTTGCTGTTTATTTTATAGTTGGACAACAAATTAATATTAGTCAAAAATCTGAAGAGCTTAGCTCTTTAGAAGAAAATATTGCAGAGCAAGAAATTGTTAATGGCAAACTGCTTGAAATTATTGAGGCAGGTGCTTTAAGTAACGACCAATATGCGGAAGAATATGCTAGAAATGAAATGGATTATGCAAAAAAAGGCGAGCGTATTTTTGTGAATTTGGATTAAAAAAGATTTTAGGGGGATAAAGAAGTTTTATGCAGGTTGAGCTTGGTGCTATTTATGCGGGGAAAATTACAGGTATAACAAAATTTGGTGCATTTGTGGACTTTTTAGAGGGGAAAACAGGTATGGTTCACATTTCTGAAATTGCGTCGTCTTTTGTTAAAGAAATTAAAGATTTTGTTAAAGAAGGTCAAGAGGTAAAAGTTAAAGTTATTGGTATTTCTGATGATGGCAAAATTAGCCTATCTATGAAAAAGGCTGAGGATAAACCACAAGAAACTATGCCAAGGCAAAATAAATTTGACAAACCTAAAAATAACAGGAATTTCAGACCATCACCACCACCGGTGCAGTCGCCTGCCAGACCTGGAGATTTTGAGTGGCAAAGCAAAGCTACATCAGGCGGTAATTTTGAAGATATGATGTCAAAATTTAAGCAAACCAGTGATGAAAGAATTTCTGATCTTAAAAGAAATACTGACACAAAACGTGGCGGTGGGTTTTCTGCACGCCGTGACAATCAAAGATAATAAAGATACATGTATGGTCACGGCTTGCCGTGACCTAAAATAATATATAGGAGAGCTTATGAGAACGATAAAATCAGAAGAAATTATGATTGCAGTAAAAAATCTTTGTATAAGAGCAAATAAAATTTTACCAAGAGATGTTGAGTCTGCGGTTAGAAATTTTGCAAAGGTAGAAACAAATCCGCTTGCAAAGAGCATAATGGAAGATTTGTGTGAAAATATTGATCTTGCAAAGGAGCTTGATATACCAGTTTGTCAAGACACGGGAATGGCAGTTGTTTTTGCGGAAATTGGACAAGATGTACATATTGAGGGCGATTTTAATGAGGCTGTAAATGAAGGTGTAAGGCAGGGGTATACACAAGGCTATTTAAGGGCATCAGTAGTCGCAGATCCTTTAAATAGAGTAAATACAAATGATAATACACCAGCGGTTATACACGTGAAGTTAGTTTCAGGAGATAAAGTTGAACTCATGGTGGCCCCTAAAGGGTTTGGAAGCGAAAATATGTCAGCACTCAAAATGTTTACACCATCAGCTAGTCTTGAAGATATTAAGCAGTTTGTAATTCAAACGGTTGTAAAGGCAGGGGGGAATCCATGTCCACCAGTTGTTGTGGGAGTTGGCATAGGTGGAGATTTTGAAATGTGTGCATATCTTGCAAAAAAAGCACTTTGCAGAAGCTTTTCACTTAGAAATGAGAAGGAGTTTTATAAAAATTTAGAAGTTGAACTTTTAGATGATATTAATAAAACTGGCATAGGCCCTCAAGGATTTGGTGGAGATACAACAGCGCTTTGCGTTAATATTGAAACATATCCTACTCATATTGCAGGATTACCAGTTGCTGTCAACATAGGTTGTCATGTAACAAGGCATGAAAAAATAATAATTTAGAAATATAATATTGATTTTTTTTATATAATATGCTAAAATATATGTAGACAAAGTTACATTTTAGAAATTTGGTAACTTTAATGCACGTAAGAAAGGGTGGAAAATATGAAAATCAGTATTATCGGTAGAAAAGTAAATCTAAGGGACAACTTTAAAGTTTTGGTTGAAAAAAAACTTGCAAAATTTGATAGAGTTTTTGATGAAGATGCAGATGTTACCGTAACTGTAACACTTGAAAAACATAGTCAAACTGTTGAAATTACTATTAAGCAAAGAGGAATTTACTACAGAGCAGAAGCTTCTGCAATGGAAATGAATGAGGCATTAGATGATGTAGTTTCAAAACTTGGTAAGCAAATCAGAAGGAATAAAACAAAGCTTGAACAAAGTAAAAAAGTAAAGGCTATTGAATTTGAAGAGTCATATTACGATGAACCAGAAGAAGAGTATAAAATAGCAAAAACAAAGCGCTTCTTTGTAGACGTTATGACAACAGAAGAGGCAATTCTTCAAATGGAACTTTTGGGACATGAATTTTTCATGTATCGAAACGAAGTAGGAGATGTTTGTGTAGTATATAAAAGAAAAGATGGAAACTTTGGTCTTTTAGAAGCACAAACTAGATAATGTTAAATTAAGCAGGATATCATTGTTATTGATATCCTGCTTTTTTATAAACTTCACAAAAAATTCAGATAAGAAGTCATTGCTTTTTTGTATAATCTTGTGGTATAATTAGCGCTATGATAGTCAAAATTTAGATAAATTCTGTTTTGATAAATATTATTTACTTGAAAGGTGTAGAAAACTATGGGCAAAGGCGCTAGAAGTCGAGAAAAAAATGTTGATAAAAAACTCAAAAGAGCAGAGGAAAATGTTAAGGAAGTAAAAAAAGCAAAGTGGGGTAAATTTTGGACAATAATTATCTCATTATTTTTAGTAGTTGTGGTTGCATCTACTATGCTTGTTTATAATTTTTACTATGCAAATGCAAACTACTTAAGAAATAATGTTGTTATGGACAGTGAAAACATTGAAGTCGATAATGCTATGATGACATACTTTTTAAGAAATGAGTATAATACTTATTTAGGACAAATGTATGATGCATACACAGGGTATACCGGTGTTGATACTACAAAATCATTAAAAGCTCAAGAATTTTCAGCTGATACAACTTGGTTTGATTACTTTTTAGACATAAGTGTTGATTCAACTCAAGAGATGATGGTTTGGGCTGAAGAGGCAATGGCAAACGGCGTATCTCTTACAGAGGCTGAACTTCAATCAATAAAGGATATTACAGACGTTTCACTTACATCATTCTTCTTTGAAAACGGAATTGTAGCAGATGATATCACAAAGGCTATGGAAATTGCAAGACTCGCAAATAAATACATAACACAAGTGACTGATGAAACAGAGATTACTGATGATGAACTTGAAGAGCATTACCAAGCAAATTCAACAATGTATGACAAGGTTTCTTATAAATCGTACACTTTATTTTACGGTGATGAGGGAGAAATGGATCAAACAACAGCTGATTTATTGTCAATTGACTTTGAAAAAGCTGCAACTCCTGAAGAATTTGACGATTTAATTGTGGAAGCTGAAGCTGCAGGAAATGATGGCGAGAGCAGTGGATATGCTGATGCACTAATTGAATCTAGTGTTATAGAAGATAAAAACTATGATGGTACAGATCAATTTTTAGCATGGGCATTTGAAGAAGGTAGAGAGCTTTATGAAACACATTACACACATGATGAAACTTCAAAAAGTTATACTTTCTACATGTTGACAAAATTGCCTGCAAAAGATGAAGCAGAAACTTTAGGGTTTAAACATATTCTAATTGAAAAGCTAGAAGAAGATACCGTAGAAGACATCCACCAAAAAGCTCAAGATGTTCTTGATGAGTGGAATGCTGCTGGAAATACTGATGAGGCTTTTCAAGAATTAGTACTTGAGTATTCTGATGACTTGGGTTCAAACCTATCAGGCGGCCTTTACGAAGGTGTTAAAGAAGGCGAACTTGAAGAGACAATCGATGCATGGGTATTTGATGATGCAAGAGAAGTGGGTGAAGTTCAGCTTGTAGACTCTGATTTTGGTACACATATAGTTGTTTTCTTAGGAGATACTGGAGAAGCTTGGGAGTACACAGTTGCACAGGATATAAAAGTTGATAACATTGAGACACTTTCAGAAGAATATTTAGCAAAGCATACCGTTAATATTGATAAAAATGCTATGAATGATATTCCAGAATAAGCTTAAAGATTTATTATAACATAAAAAACTCAGCCA
>CAYJJB010000015.1:0-30964 GCA_964370405.1 uncultured Eubacteriales bacterium
TGCCCACTGTGCTTCAAGTGTTACACTTACTGCAGGCATTGTAAAGCTTGTTGCATCTGCTGCAAGAGTTTGTGTTGCACCGTTTTCATCTAAATAAGTCCAACCAGTAAATGTATAACCAGCTCTTGTTGGGATACTTGGTAATGTTACTGTATTTCCGGCTTTATAAAGAACGCCTTGAGCAGTATCATCACTTAAATCGCCGCCATTTCCGTCGTAGTTTACTGAGTAAACTGCTTCGATATAGCCGTCGATGTGAATTTGTGTTTTAGTTGTATCCATTTCCTTAACTGTGTACCAAATAATTTTGGTTTCAGCTGGAAGATTTACTGTCAACGCGTCAAACTCTGCTTTTATAGTAGCATCTATAAGCGCATCACTATATGCTTCTATAGTTTGAGGCAAAGTAGCAAATAAATCTGTTAACGCTGTATTTGTTCTATCAAACCAAGCATATTTACCTGTAGTTGCTATTTGACTATCAGGATTTCCTAGAAGATCTACGTTAACATTTTGAACTCGTAGTCCATTATTTGCTGAAGGTATATAATCTTCATGTGGTGTAGCTTCTGCTGCATATTGTTCAGGATTGTCTAAGTTAAAGTCCTTATGAATATATAGCTCTGCAAGTCTTAGGTCTTTTTCTACCCATACAGGATAATAATCTTCATTTGCTGTTAATGCTTCAAATTGAGGGTCATCTGCTACTTCTGAATTTTCAGTTGTTGACCAACCCATGAAGTAAAATCCTTCTTTTGTTGGAGCATTTTGAGGATTTGTTGCTAGCTCTCCATATACTACTTGTTGTGAGCTAAATACTGTAGTATTATCTTCGCTATAGAAAGTAGCTGTAACAAAATTTTGTTTTACAGTTACATTTTCACTATCACTACCTAATGTTGTTTCACCAACTTTAGCAGTTACTGTGTTTGTAAATGTACCAACTGTTGTTGGTGTAATTGAATATTTAATTACAACTTTGTCACCAACTAAAATTTCTTTAATTGTTAAAACACCGTTTGTAAATGAATATTCTGCATCTTTACCGCTTGAAACAAGATTGTTTGTTCCATCAGTAACGCTTGTTAAAGTAGTACTATCGTTCCACATAATATCATTAACAATTACATTTTCTAAAGCAAGATTACCGTTATTAGTTATTGTAACTGTATAATTAATTGGATCTGTATTTACTATAACTTCAGTTTTATCTGCTTCTTTTACAACTGATGTAGTTGTGTTATTATCAGCAGCAACAAGGAAAGCAACTTCTTTATGACGTCCTTCACTTGTTTCATCTAGTGTTACATTTTGTGAAGCTGGGTATGAAGCATTTGTATAAAGCGAATAAATCGCTGCTGCCTCTGCACCAAGAGCTTGTGTACGATATGCATCACCATCTACTGTTATTAACTTAGCAAATTGTTGATCGGTAAGTGAAGTTTCCCATTTTTGAGCATAATTTATATCTTTTGTAAATTTGCCCTCAGAAGTTACAAACCACTCTCCTGTAGAATCAACACGATAATAAGTAACGTCGATTTGACCATCGCCTACCGTTAGTTTTGGGCTTGGGATGTCTGGGTCGGGCTCTTCATCATCTTTAACTGCTGCATTACCATCTTTATCTGTGTAGCTAAGTGTAGCACTTTCATTTGATGGGTAAATATTTTCTGCAGTGCCTGCTAAACCATTTTTAAGTTTAATCGGTATTACAATTTGATCATTTTCTGCATTAAGTTTAGTCCAATCTACTGTTACGGTTGTGCCGTCAGCCGATGGAGTTACTCCTGCAGAAGCTTCACTCGCTCTGCTTGTGTCAAACACAAACGGATCTGCAATTACGTCAGTAAGTGTAGCCTGTGTAGCTGCAAACTTAATTGTATTAGAAATACCTGTAAGCACATCACCTAAGTTTGCTGAAGTTGTATTGGGCACATTTACGCCGTTATTTTGAACTAAGGCTTTCATCGCATTTTGCGCCGTATTAGATTTGGCTTCAACTCCAACTACGTGAATTACAGCACCAGCGTTACCTAGAGCAGCCGCTTGAACTGTACCATTCCACTTAGTATCATTTGCAGATTGTCCGTCTGATCCTGGAGCACCGTCTGAAATAAATACTATATGCACTGGACGATCTGTTCCGTAAGTACGGCTGTTAACAATGCTTTGAACTGCAGTAAGCGCTGCAGTATAATTAGTACCATCCCTACCAGGCTGTGTAGTCAGTGCAGAATTTATTGCAGTAGTGCTTGTTTTAAAATCAACTGTACTTCTAACTTCTGATCCAAATACAACAAGGCCTACTCTGTTATCTGCATCAACAAGGCTACTTGCTAAACTTTTTGTCGCACTAACAGCATTATTCCATTTTGTGTAATCATAGTAGCCTTCACCCCAGCCTGTACTAACCCATTTTCTCATACTTCCAGATCTGTCTAAAACTATGACAACGTCTGCACCGACTGGTATAGCGTTTATGTCAAAAGTAATTTCAGCTTCACCTAGATTATAGTTAGTCCATGTTGCATCTTTATCGACAGCAACTGTACCTGGCTCTAGGTTATTCTCACCGTAAGTATTAGGTTTGTCTTCGGAAGTGCTTGATGCGCTTCTAAACATTGAGTAAAGTGCTGGAGTTGATTCATTCCCTATTATATAAGGAAGCATGTGTACAACGTTATCTTCTTCAGCGATGTCTGCTATAACTGTGCTTGCATCGTAAAGATCTTGTTCTACTACTGCATCGCCACCAACTTCAACTGGTACTGCATACCATTGTTGGTTATTGTGAGAAGCAAACGCCCCCAAAGTAGTGTCTGATGTAGTTAGCATGTCAATAACATTGCCGTTAGCATCATAATAATAAAGTGTGTATTCTCCGTCTTTAACCTCCGGTGCATCCTCTGTATATACAGCGCTTGCTGTGTATGTTGGAACTGTATAGGTGTCTTTGTCACCCTCACCGTAAGTTGGTGCATCAACTACTGCGCCCTCTGCGTTTTTATATTCCCAATTTGAGAATGTAAATCCGTCTTTGCTAGGTGCATCATATGTAATTGCTTCACCCTCTGTAAAAATCTTTCCGTCTACTAAAACGGTATCACCGTCTACGTATTTAATAGAAAGAGTTTTCTTGAATGTGTCTGCTGGAGGTGTTTCAGTTTCTTCTACTTTTATTATAGCAGTAAGTGTTGTTGCTGCTGTAAATGTCAAAGTAGTTAAATCAACTTTAACGCCTTCTGCATTTTGCCATCCGTCAAAATCTGTTTTGTCAGATACTTTTGCATCTAAACCAGAAATTTGTTCAGCTGACATTGTGTCAAGTACATCTACTGTGTAAAGTTCCTCTCCTTTATATGTAAAAGTTACTTTACTTGTTTCAGTTTGTGGTTCAGGTGCCGGTTGTGGCTCAGCCTTAACTATTCCTGAAACAGTTGCAGTGTACGTAGGTGTAATATAAGATAAATCATCTTTAGTGTAATAAGCGTTAAAGCTAAAGCTTCCATCAGCTGTTGCTTGATATGTAGCAGTGTTGCCTGATACATTCGCTTCACTAGGTGTTTTTATGCTTGTAATTACTACACCTTCTGTGTTCGTTGTGGCAGTTATTGTAACTGTTGCAGAAGTCTTATCGTCACTCAAAGTAACAGACTCTGTAAAGGTTACTGGATTTTCTTCTGGAGTTGCTTCTAGTACAGTTGCGAATACCGGTATGAAGTTTTGAGTCAACATAGTGATAATCAACACCCAAACTAGTGCTACTTTTAAGAAAACATTTTTGCCCTTTTGAACGTTTGTCATAGTCATTTCCTCCTTTTCTGTAATATAAGGTAAATTTTAATTTATAATAAAAACACTCTTTAAAGGAGCATTTCATTACCTAGGTTTTTTGGCTCATAACTTATAAGATACATTAAAGTGAAAAAAGGTTCACAAAATTCAAAAATTATTCTAAATTTTCAAATATCATAAAACTAATCTAAATAAAAACTCGTATATATCTAAAATATACTTATATGTATTAAGTTTTTTGTGTCTAATAAGCCCGTACAGCCTAATTATATGTGAATATTACATATAATTTTTCAAAACTAACTCTCAACTTTAATCACTTATAGTTATATTAGTTTGATTTTATTATTCTACAGCATAACTTGTATTTTTTAATTCTAAAATAGAATTATAGTGCAAAATGTACCATTTCTTACAAAATTGTAAGTTAAGTTGCCCATACTTAAAGTCTGGATTTAAAATCATCATACCCAAAGCTCTTAATCAGCTTAGTTATGCCATTTTTTCCCTTTAAATATATGTTAGGCAGGCACATTCCATTAAATGTATTGTTTTTAACCATAGAATATATTGCCATATCACAAAACATTAGCTTATCACCAATTTTAATGTCGTTTTTGAAATTATAATCTCCAATTATATCCCCTGCAAGACAAGTTGGGCCAGCTAATCTGTACGTAAAGCCGTTTGACTTGTCGTTATTTTTTACAGCTTCTGCATTAAATAGTGGCGGAGTGTATGGCATTTCTATAACATCTGGCATATGACATGCGGCAGAAGTATCCAAAATTGCTATCTTAATGCTATTTTCCACTATATCAAGCACCTCTGTCATTAAAAAGCCAGCATTAAGCGCTACAGCCTCCCCTGGTTCTAAATAAACCTCTACATTATATCTGTTTTTAAAGTCGATTATGCATGAAATTAGCGCTTCCACATCGTAGTCTTCTCTTGTAATGTGGTGTCCTCCACCAAAATTTACCCATTTCATTTGATGTAGGTATTTACCAAACTTATGTTCCACCTCTTTTAAGGTTTCTATAAGGGCATCACTATTTTGCTCGCACAAAGTGTGAAAGTGCAGTCCATCTATGCCGTAAAGTAGTTGGGCTTTAAAGTTATCGATAGTCACTCCCATTCTTGAACCCTTTGCACATGGGTCATAAATTGCATGATCTTGCGTTGAGTGCTCTGGATTTATTCTTATCCCAAAACTTTTTCCTGACTTTAAACATTTTTCCTTATATTTTTCCCATTGATTAAATGAGTTAAATGTAATATGGTCGCATATTTTCAGTATTTCATCCATTTCATGCTCTAAATAGGCAGCAGAGAACACATGGCACTCCCCCCCCATCTCTTCAAATCCAAGTTTAGCTTCAAACAAGCCACTTGCTGTAGTTCCGTGTAAATATTTCGCTTGTAAAGTATATGTACTGTACATAGAAAAAGCTTTTTGAGCCAGCAGTATTTTACAGCTGGCTCTTTTTGATACATATTCAAGTTTTTCTAAGTTCTTTATAAGCAAATTTTCATCAACCACATAGCATGGTGTTTTCAAGTTTAAAAATTCATTATAAAGCTTTTCCATTTAGTCCACCATCACAGGATTAAAATCCTCTACCCATGGTAGTCCCCATTTGTTAAGCTCTTCCATAAATGGATCTGGATCAAACTCTTCCACATTGTATACGCCAGGTTTATTCCAAACACCTTTTAGTAAAAGCATTGCACCTATCATTGCAGGTACACCTGTTGTATATGAAATTGCTTGGCTACCAACTTCTTTGTAGCATTCTTGATGGTCACACACATTATATACATAGTAAGTTTTCTCTTCGCCATCTTTAATTCCTTTAAAGATACAACCTATATTTGTTTTGCCAACAGTCCTTGGCCCTAAACTTGCAGGGTCTGGAAGTACTGCCTTTAAAAACTGAAGTGGCACAATTTGTTTTCCTTCATACTCTATTGGCTCAATTGAAGTCATTCCTACATTCTCTAGGCATTTTAAGTGAGTTAAATAACTTTGGCCAAATGTCATGAAAAACCTAATTCTTTTTATACCTTTTAGGTTAAGTCCCAAGCTTTCAAGCTCTTCATGATGTAGCAAGTACATATCCTTTACACCGATTTGTGGGAAGTCATATTCTCTTTTTATCTCCATAGGTTCAGTTTCAACCCAATCGCCATTTTCCCAATAACTACCATTTGCGCTAACTTCACGAATGTTTATCTCAGGGTTAAAGTTTGTTGCAAAAGGATAACCATGATCACCAGCATTTGCATCTAGTATATCAAGATAATGTATTTCATCAAAATAATGCTTTTGTGCATAGGCAGAAAATACACCTGTTACGCCTGGATCAAATCCACAGCCTAAAATTGCACAAATTCCTGCTTTTTCAAAACGCTCTCTATAATCCCATTGCCATTTATATTCAAATTTAGCTGTATCTAGTGGCTCATAGTTTGCTGTGTCTATGTAGTGAGTTTTTGTTTCTAAGCAAGCGTCCATTATTGTCAAATCTTGATAAGGAAGTGCCAAGTTTACTACCACGTCAGGTTTAAATTCATTAATCAAGCTGACAAGCTCTTCTACTTTATCTGCATCAACTTGCGCCGTACGTATCTTAGTTTTTCCTCCATCTAGCTTTTCTTTTAGTGCATCACATTTGCTTTTTGTTCTGCTTGCTATCATAATTTCATCAAAAACCTCAAAGTTTTGACAGCACTTGTGTATTGTTACTGAAGCAACACCGCCGCAGCCTATAATTAAACATTTACTCATTTTTCATTTTCCTTTCAATTGTAATAATATTTCTCTTGTCACTTTACACGCAAGTGCAGTTGATGCACCGCTGTTGTCGTAATGTGGTGAGAGCTCATTTATGTCACAGCCTACTATATTTAAGTCTTTAAGCTGTAATATCACTTTCATAAGTTCTTTAAATGTCACTCCCCCAGCCTCTGTAGTTCCTGTACCACAAAAAACCGACGGGTCTAGTACATCTAAATCTAGCGAGAAGTAAAGTGGAATATCTTTACACTTATTTTTAATCTCCTCAAAACCTTCTAAATCAAATTTATGCAAATTTGTGTGTTCTTTTGCAAACTCAAACTCTACTTTTTCTCCGCTTCTTATTCCAAACTGATGTATCTTTCCATCACCTAAAAACTCCCAAATAAGGCGCATGACACTTGCATGAGATAATTTTTCTCCCAAATACTCTTCCCTTAAATCGGTGTGTGCATCAAGATGAATTACTTGCAAGTTTGGATATTTTTCATAAACCGCCTTAACGCTTCCATAACTTATCAGATGTTCTCCTCCAAGCATTACAGGAATTTTGTTATCTTTTAAAATTTGCTTTGTATTTTCATAAATCATATCTACCGCTTTTTGAGGATTTCCAAAAGGCAGTTCCAAATCACCGCCGTCAAAAATTTCCATATCACACAAATCTCTATCAGAGTATGGTGAATATGTTTCTATGCCAAAACTTTCATTTCTTATAGCAGATGGACCAAACCTTGTGCCCGGCCTAAAAGATGCCGTACCGTCAAACGGTGCACCAAATATGACTATATCGCTGTTAAGGTAATCGGCTTCACAGCCAATAAATGTGCTTATATTACTTTTCATCTTTCTTTAAAACCTCCTCAACATAATTTGGCAGATAGAATGCACCTTTGTGCAAATTTGTATTATAATATTTTGTTTTTATGTTCAGAGAGTTAAAATATTCTTCATCTAAATCCCTTATGGGGTGAACATTTTTTGATGAAAACCCAAAAAGCCAGTGCCCTGAAGGGTAGGTTGGAATATGAGCCTGATAGACTTTGCTAATTGGAAAAACGCTTAAAATTCTTTTATGTGCAAAGCGCATTGCCTTTGCATCATCCTCGTAAAACGGACTTTCATGCTGATTGAGCATAATTCCATCCTCGTTTAACACCTTGCTACAATTTCCATAAAACTCTTTTGTAAATAAAACTTCACCTGGTCCTGACGGATCTGTTGAGTCTACAATTATTAAATCATATTTATTTTTCGTATGTCTTACATACTTTAATCCGTCTGCAAAATATAGATTTACACGCTCATCATCAAATCCGCAAGCTGTTTGTGGTAAAAATTCTTTACACACCTTAACAACTTCCTCATCAATTTCCACCACGTCAATTTTTTCAAGTGATTTATATTTTATAAGTTCTCTGCAAACACCACCATCGCCAGCACCTATAACCAGAACAGCCTTTGCATTTTTCAAAATTGCCATTGCTGTGTGCACTATCATTTCATGATAAATAAACTCATCTTTTTGTGTGAGCATCATCACTCCGTCAAGCGTTAGAAATTTACCAAATTCGGGCGAATCATAAACCGCTATTTTTTGGTAATCACTCTCATTTGAATATAACTGTTTTGCGACCTTAATTGAAAATCGCACATTTTTTGTGTGATATTCGCTGTACCATAAATCGTCCATATTCCCTCCTTACATCACATTAAGTCTAGTAACATCCATGCTTTCAGGTCCTGTTAACAAACAAGATTTCTCCTTTGCATACCTTATATACTCTATAATTTCTTTAGTAATTTTTTCACCCGGTGCTAAAATTGGGATACCAGGTGGGTAGCAAATTACAAATTCACAAGAAACTTTGCCCTCACATTCTGATAAATGCAGGCTACGTTTTTCAGCATAAAATGCTTCTCTTGGGCTTTTTTCCACTATTGGGTTAATATATTCATTGGAAAGCATTCCTACTTTACTCTTTTTGTATATCCTTTTTATTTCTGATAAAGCTGAAATAAGTCTTTCAATGTTTTTGTTTTTATCACCAACAGAAATATATGCTAAAATATTGCCTAAATCACCAAACTCTATTTGTATATCATACTCATCTCGAAGCAGGTCATACACTTCTTTTCCAGCAAGACCTAGCTCTAAAGTATTTACTGCAAGTTTTGTACTGTCAAAGTCAAATACACTGTCACCATTTATTATTTCACTTCCATAGGCGTAAAAATCACCTATCTCATTAATTTCATCTCTTGCATAATTTGCAAATTTTAACACCTTATCTACAATTTCTTCACCAAAAAGCGCTAAATTTCTTCTTGAAATATCAAGACTTGAAAGCAGTAAATATGAGCCGCTTGTGGTTTGTGTTAAATTTATAATTTGTCTTACATAGTGCTCATTAACATTTTTACCGCAAAGCAGTATAGAGCTTTGTGTGAGCGAGCCGCCTGATTTATGCATGCTGACAGCCGCCATATCTGCCCCAGCTTCCATTGCTGAAATTGGGAGCTTGTCGCTAAAATAAAAATGCGTTCCATGCGCTTCATCTACCAAAACTTTTATCTCATGGCTGTGCGCTAAGTCAACTATGCTTTTAAGGTCTGAGCAAATTCCATAATATGTTGGATTATTTACAAGTATCGCCTTGGCTCCTTTATTTTCTTTTATCGCTTTTTCTATATCTTTTAAAGACATTCCAAGTGCAATTCCAAGTCTTTCATCTGTTTGTGGATTTATATAAATCGGAACGGCATCGCATAAAACCAGTGCGTTAATTACACTTTGATGCACATTTCTAGGAAGTATAATTTTTTCTCCACTTTTTACACTAGATAAAATCATTGACTGAACTGACGATGTGGTTCCACCCACCATAAAAAAAGCATGTGCGGCACCAAAGCACTCAGCTGCAAGCATTTCTGCTTCTTTAATTACTGTTGTTGGATGGCATAAATTATCTAGCGCTTTCATAGAATTTACATCTACACTAAGGCACTTCTCTCCCAAAAATTCTGTGAGAAGCTTATTGCCTTTACCTCTTTTATGCCCAGGTACATCAAATGGTACAAGCCTTGTACTTTTAATTTCTTCCAAAGCATCAATAAGTGGCATTTTCTTTTGATTCATTCACTCATGCCTCCCTGTAAATATTACTTCCACTAAAAATTTCTATCATTTCTTTTCTTAGAGCATTTGTAATATCAAGCCTTCTTTGAGGTGAAATTTCATACACATCTGCATTAAATAGATAGTTTTGAAGCACAATATCCTTTATTAGCATTTTTGTATGGAAAATGTTTGACTGATAAACATTTACATCTATAGCGTCATATTTTCTTAAGGTTTTTTCATCAATAAAATCTTGAATTGAAGTTAGATTATTATCGGTAAAAACTTTTTTGCCGCTTACATCTCTTGTAAAGCCTCTTACTCTATAATCCATTGTTATTATGTCAGAGTCAAAACTGCCTATCAAAAAATCAAGTGTTGAAAGTGGAGTAATTTCTCCACAAGTAGACACATCAATATCCACCCTAAATGTTGCAATAGAGTTTTCAGGGTGATATTCAGGATAT
Source organism: uncultured Eubacteriales bacterium (assembly GCA_964370405.1). GTDB lineage: Bacteria > Bacillota > Clostridia > Oscillospirales > Acutalibacteraceae > SIG603. The sequence continues at coordinate 10,187 of CAYJJB010000015.1, forward strand.
GTATGCACTGTCACATGACTTTTATCAAGGTGTGCAACCATGGTTTCTCCGCTTCTATTTTCTGCCATGCTTTCCTCTGCAATTAAAAATGTAACACTTGCACCCTGAGGTTCATAGTCTTGCTTTGAAATATTTAAAACCGTAGCACCAATCATTTCGGTAAGTCTTAAAAGTATTGCCGTTAAGCGCTCCGAATTATATTGCTCGCTAATATATTTAATATAGTCTTGTTGTTCCCTTGCAGTTTTGGCATAACAAATATCATAAATATTAAAACTTAGTGACTTTGTTAAATTGTTAAATCCATATAATTTTAGCTTATCCATGGTAAAAATCCCTCCAAAAAATAAAAAAATGTATCGCACTTATGCGACACACTTAAAAAACATAAATATATATACAATAGTCATATAATACATAGTCTGTATAGCCGTAACTTACATTTACTATCCGTTTCATAAGTGTGTACAAAGTACACGTGGTTATAAGTAACCAACTGGCTATTAAAAGTAGCCAACTCATAAAATTTTGCAAAAAAGCAAATAAAAAATAAGTGCGGGAGCTCCGCTTCGGCAATAGACTGGGCCGTTAAATAGATAAATTTATCAATTAAATTAATCCAAAAAAGCATTAATTAATTTACTAATAAGAGAATAATATAATATAGCCAATATGTCAAGTACTTTAGAGAAAAAAGCACAGTTTTCACCTGTTAAATTTGAATTAATTTTGCTTTAAAATTTATATTTCTTGACAAATTAGAAATAAAGTGTAAAATTAGAATTATATTACTAAAAAGGAGGGTTTATCATGATAAAAACACTTAAAGATGCCATTAAATCTCAGTACGGTATAAATGCAGTACAAATAAGTCCTGTTCCCGGTGGATGGTCGGCGCTTGCCTTCATAATAAATGCCGAAAATGATAGAAACTACTTCTTAAAAGTTTACGATAAAAAAAGAAGCTCTACTTATAAAAACATACGATATATTAGACAAATAAACAAAGTAACAGCAGAGCTTTTTTCAGAATGTGATTTAAGTGAAAACATACTTTTGCCACTTAAAACATTTAGTGGCACGTATTATCACGACACAGGCGAATATGTGCTGACTCTCTTTAATTATCTAAACGCTACTACCGTAGCCGATAACGAGCTTTCTGCGGATAAACGTTTACAACTTGCCACAATTATAAAAAAGCTACATTACAGTGTTGATAAGCTTGAGTTTGACCCACAGTTTCCACGAGAAACATTTAATGCCGAAACAGCCCAATTTGTGCTTGACATTATAAGCCAAGAAGAAGACGATGAAAACAGCAAAATTTTAAATATTTTATATAAATTTGAAGACAGGATACTTGAGTCAATTAATATCTGTCTTACAATTGCACAAAGGTATAAGACTGAGCCACCAAAGTTTGTCCTGTGCCACACCGATATCCATAAGTGGAACATGATGGAAAACGATGATAATTTATGGCTTATTGATTTTGAAAATTTAAAGCTTGCTCCAAAAGAAAACGATTTTTTTGCCTTAGAGGAATATCGTGACGAGCTTGAAGATGTTTACCCTGATTATAACCTTGATATAGCCTTAGTTGAATACTATTCAAGACTTAGAGTTTTCGATGATATTTATGATGAAATTGAAGCATTAAGAGATGAGGGCATGAGCGATGATTATTATATAGAGCATGAACAAAACTTAATTTTAGAACTTGATAAAATTTAAAAAAATGTGGCGGTCGTATATTATCTCGACCGCCACAACTTTTTAATTAAAAATATAAACTTCCTGTATCAATAAAAGTATAAACACATGCAGTTGCAATGCCTAGCAGTGCACCGCATACTACCTCTACTATTCTGTGCCCTAAAGATTCATTTAGCTGAGGTATTAACTTTTTAAGCTTTTCTCTGTCTGGATGCTCTGTCTCGCCCACATAGTCCACTATATTATTTATAGCCTTAGCGTGAAGCCCTGCTGCCCACCTAACACCTGTTGCGTCATACATGACAACAAGAGCCAGAATAAATGCCATTGCAAAGGTTGGTGAGTCAAAACCGTGGTAAAACAGTGCTGCAAGCACCACCGAACAAGTCAGCGCTGAGTGCGAGCTGGGCATTCCGCCCGAACCAGAAAGACGAGTTTTGTCAAATTTTTTATGTTCTACAAAAAATATAATTGTCTTTAATAATTGTGCAGCAAGCCACGCAATTAACCCTATATTAATCATAGGATTTGATAATAGGACATTAAAATCCATATAAACTTCCTCTCTTAAATCACTTTATATTCCATTGTACCTTTTTATGTCCGTACTTGTCAAGAAAATTAACTAGATTATAGAAAAAAAGTACTCAAATATTTTAATTCCATCCACCGTGTCATCTCGTTTTTTCTCAAGGCACATTCTCTCTGGATGCCACTGTACAGCCAAAATTTTTCCATTTTTATGCTTCATACATTCTATAACTTTATCGCCACTCTCTGCCAAAATATCAAAACACTTTGCATTTACTTTAACCGCTTGATGATGCGCACTATTTGTGTAAAATTCTTTTCCATATATATTCTTTAAAAATGAGTCTTTTAAAAGTGTTACCATATGCACTTTATCAAAATCTCCACCCATTCTTGAATGTTTATCACTCTCATCTAAGTGCTGAATAAGACTTCCACCAAAATATACATTTAAAATCTGTGCACCTCTGCAAATTCCAAGTATTGCTTTGTCATTTTCATAAAAATGCTCAATAAGCTTATATTCATCTTCATCGAGTTTATCATCAATACCCTCACTATGCATATTTTCTTCTCCATAAAGCTTTGGATTAACATCGTCACCGCCTGTTAAAAGCAAGGCATCACAGTCACTCGCTTCATCTACGCCACTCCCAAAAATCACTTCTGCACCTACTGCAGTTACAGCCTTATAGTAATTTATAAATTTCTCTTTGTTTCCTAAAATAAATACTCTCTTCATTATTAATACCCCCAATATTGATTATATCACAAATCAGTGATATAATTATACTATAATTTATAAAAATAGATTACAATATTACGAAATGGAGTTAAAGTCTTTACTTTTAATATTATCATGAAAAAATTTAAATTCTTTAGATTGTTTTTTGCAATAATTTTCACTTTGTCGCTTAGTGGCTGTACTATTATTTCAGTGACTCAAGGCTCGCAGTCGACTGCACTGCCTACCCCTGCGCCAACCAAAGCTACAACACCCACAGCAAACCCTACACCTACAATAGCTCCAGAGTCTGAAAAAGAGGATTTGTCAAATGTTTGGTCACTTATATTAGTAAATGACGACGTAAAACTGCCTGATGATTATACATTTACACAGGATACGGTAAACACCATGATAGTCGACGCACGAATTTCAGACGCTCTCACTTCTATGATAAATGATGCGGCAGCAGACGGTGCTTCTTTATGGATTTCTTCCACTTACAGAGATAATGAACTGCAAGGAGCACTTTATGATAGACAAGTAAACTCATTTTTAGATCAAGGATATTCTAAAGAAGATGCTGAAATCGAGGCGGCAACTTGGGTAAAACCTGCAGGACACAGTGAACACGCAACGGGGCTTGCAATAGACTTTAACGATGTAACAGCCGAATTTGAGTTCCAATCAGGTTTTTCATGGCTTATGGAAAACGCAGCAGACTATGGCTTTATTTTAAGATATCCAAAAGATGCTACAGAGATTACAGGAGTAAGCTATGAGCCATGGCACTTTAGATATGTTGGCGTACCATATGCGCAGGAAATAGTAGATTTAGGAGTTACCTTAGAAGAATATTTAGATAGTTGAGGTATGTAGTGAATAGCGTAGAAAAAGCCGACCCGAATTTTCGGGTCGGCTTTCTATTATACTGTAGACAAGTCCCATTCCTCGTGGATTTTTGGAACGTCGTTTATTAGTCGTTTTGTGTATTCTGCTTTTGAACGTAGGATAACGTCATCGGCTGAACCTTGCTCAACAAATACTCCGTGCTCCATGATGTAAACTGAATCTGAAACATAGTATGCAAGACCGATATCATGTGTGATAAAGATAATTGTCATATTAATTTCATCTCTAAGTTTTAGTAGCATGTCAAGAATTGTAGCTCTTGAGCAAGCATCTATCATAGAAGTAGGTTCGTCAGCTATAAGAATTTTTGGTTTAAGTAAGAATATTCTTGCTATCATAAGTCTTTGCATTTGACCGCCTGATAACTCGAACGGATACTTATTTGTAAGCTCTGCAAATTTAAGGTTAACGAAAGAGCAAGCCTCTGTCATCATCTCAAATTTTTTCTCATAAGGAAGGCTTCTTCCGCCCTTCATATTGATACAGTCAAGTAAAAGTGCATCAATTTTGAAGAACATGTTAAAAGTTGAGAATGGATCTTGGAATATAGCTTGTATGCCTTTCCAGTATTCTTTTTTCTTTCTTCCTGATGAAATATCTCTTGGTTTACCGTTAAAATAAATTGTACCCTCTGTAATATTTATTAAACCTAATATCATTTTAGCAATAGTAGTTTTACCAGAACCAGACTCACCAACTATAGAGATAATTTCACCTGCGTGAAAGTCAAAGTCTACGTTGTTAACAGCCTTAGTCTTAACTTTACCCATACCAAAGATTTTTGTAACACCTTCGCCTCTTAATACGGATTCGCCAAGTACTCTTTTATTATTTTCCATCTTTGTATACCTCCCTTAGGTAAGCGTCATCAAAGATACAACGATGCATTCTGTTTTCGCCAAACATTGTTTCGCCTATGATGTCATAAGCTTTACACTCAGGTTTTGCATATTTACATCTTGCAGCAAATCTACATCCTGTAGGTGGATTTTTAAGGTTTGGTGGTGTACCTGGAATAGCCTCAAGTTTTACATCTCTTGTGCCTTCTTCAGGTACAATGATTGAACCCATAAGTCCTTTTGAATAAGGATGAATTGGGTCAAACACCATGCTGTGTGCATCGCCTTTTTCAACAATTTGTCCTGCGTACATAACCATGATGTCGTCAGTAACATTGTAAAGTAGCGGTAATTCGTGAGTTATGAAAATCATAGATTTAATAAATCCTTTTTCCATAAGCTCTCTCATCATTTTAATAACCATTTTTTGTGATGTAACGTCAAGAGCAGATGATGGCTCATCGGCGATTAGTACTTTTGGTGAAAGAATTGTTGATATTGCTATAACAGTTCTTTGTTTCATACCACCAGACAGTTCAACCGCATGTTTTTGAAGTACAGTTTCAGGAAGACCCAAAACAGCAAATCTTTCTCTTGCAAGGTCATAAATGTCTTTTTTGCTCATTTTTGGATGGTGAGCACGTACAACGTCTGTCACAAATTTAATTATTTTTTGTGTTGGGTTTAAGGCATTCATAGCCGCTTGCGGAATGTATGCAATTTCTTTACCCAAAATATTTTTTCTAACTTCATCAGGTTTTAAACCTGATATATTGTTACCATCTATTATAATGTCGCCACTTCTATAATGAAGAGGTGCAAAATAATATCCCATAAGACTAAGTGCAAGTGTTGATTTACCGCAACCTGACTCACCTGCTATACCAAGAGATTTACCCTCTTCAATTTTAAGAGAAACTCCATCAACAGCAAAAACGTCTTCTTTAAAACGGGTAACATATTTAGTTTTTAAATCATTAACTTCAAGCATTACTTTTCCCATATTATTACCCTCCTTAATCTCTTAGTTGTGGATTAAACACTTGGTCTAGTCCTGTATTCATTAGGTTTAGTGAGAATGAAATTAACGCAATTACTATAACAATTGGAAGGAAGCCCCACCATGCGTCTATAATATGAGCACTAAATTGTGATGCCCAGCTCATCATTGTACCTAATGTTGTTGTTTGGTTTGTTGCAGGTCCAAGACCTAACATTGAAAGTTGTGTTTCAGACAAAATAGCTGAAGAAATTTGAAGTATAAGCGCCATTACAACATAAGATGCAACATAAGGTAGTATATCAAAAACAATAATTCTTGCCATTGAGTGACCTGAAAGTTTTGAAATGTTTACGTGATCTCTGTTTCTTAGCGATATAACTTGTGAACGAACCGAACGGCAAGTCCAAGGCCAAGCTGTAATACCAATTAGAAGTCCAACAACTTCCGTACCACGGGCATTTTGTCCCACGGCATTTGCAACAAGTATCAATATAATAAAGCTTGGTATAACTGTAAATAAGTTAGTTATAAATGTAATAAAGTTATCAACTATACCACCTGTATAACCTGCAACAAGTCCTAATGTAAGACCTATAACTGTAGCTATAAGACCTGCCATAAGACCCATACCTAGGGAAGTTTGAACAGCTGCTAAAAGTTGAGTTAACATATCTCTACCAAAGTTATCTGTTCCTAAAATAAATGTAAAGGTATTTGCAACGTCATTTACGTTTACGAAGTCTTCACCTGTTGGGTTTACAACTCCGTTTACTTCTTCAAGTACACCCTCTTCATTTTCTTGTGCTATAATAAATCCTTCTTCAGATAAAACTGTTTGAACTTCTTCATCAATTGCATCAAGTCTGTTTCTTTCTGCTTTTAAAACAGTTCTAGGTGTAAGGTCTGAGTCGTATTTTTCTTGCCATGTTGTAATTAGTGTCATCATATCATCACTTGATAAAGAACCCTCTGCAACACCGCCGTACTCATAAAGCCAGCTTATCATAGTTTGTGCGTTTTCTTCAGGAATTCTGTCGCCAATTCTTGTTGCCAAAGTATCAATATCTAGTTTAATAGCGCCACCGCCGTTTGAGTCATTTGCTTCAATAACATCAACAACGCTCACATACGTTCCGGGTGGAGTAAATAGTTTATTTGACACATTTTGCAGTGGTTCTACTGAGGTTACTAAAGGCCAAATAAATGATGCCAATAATATACTCATGAAAATTACAAAACCCACTACAAACTTTGGTGAATGAAAAATTTGTTTTAATGTATGTTTCATTTTAATCCTCCTATATTAGTTGTATTTTAATAATTAATTAAGTATCCATTTGATTTGCTTTAACACGTGGGTCAATAAATCCATAAATGATTTCAAGTATTAAGTTTGCAATCAATACCATTATGGTAATTATTAATGTACAACCGGAGAGTAGCGGATAGTCACGTCCGCCAATAGCCGCAAACAGGGTTGAACCTATTCCAGGATAGTTAAATACAGTTTCAGCAACAATGTTACCACCAACCATAGCACCTAGTGAAAGTGCAAGACCTGTAACTTGAGGAAGCATTGCATTTCTGAAAACATATTTTACAATTTTTGTGTCTTTAATGCCTAAGAAACGGCTGTATTTTACATAATCTGCATTTAGCTCGTAAATAGACATAGAACGCATACCGATAGCCTGTCCACCAATAGTGATTAGCACCATTGTTAAAAACGGTAGTCTGTAGTGGCTAATGACAGACGCCACAAACTCCCAGTTAAATGCAGGTATAAGTTCATTTGAGTAACCTCCACCTACGGGGAACACCGGTATCTTAATTGCAAAGAGCCACAGCATGACAAACGCCATACCGAAAGCGGGAACATTTGATAAAAACATGAAAAATGGCAAAACTGCCTTGTCAAAACCTTTTCTTACGTACGCTGCGATAGCGCCTAAGAGGTTACCTAAAATCCAACCTACTATAATAGCAGGAATTTGCAGTCCTATGGTCCACATAATTGAAGCACCAATAATTTCAGAAACTTCACGTGGATATTGGGTAAATGAAACACCCATATCACCTTGGAAAAGACCGCCTATATATAGCAAGAATTGCTCCGGATATGATTTATCTAAACCGAAGCGCTCTGTATATTCAAGTTGAACTTGTTCTATTGCCGATGCATCTGTAACACCTGCTGTCGCTTGTGCAACAAGGGTATCTACAGGGTTACCGGGCATTAAACGGGGTAATAAAAAGTTGAGTACTAAAGCACATACTAGTGTTAAAAGATACCAAGCAACTTTTTGCCCATAATATTTCATATAGCCTTTCAATACCATCACCTCATAATTAATTTTAAAAAACCTAGGATAACTAAGAAAATAAGGTGACCCTGGGGGGGTTCTTTATGGGAATCCGACCGTGATCACCTTAATTTTTTTATTTAGTAAACAATATCAAACCAAAATCTTAAAACTATTAAGCAGCTTCGTCGATTAGGTAGATGTTGTATAGACCAGCAATACCATAGCCGTTTAGAAGGATTGATGGTGGAATGTTAGTTCCGTCGCCTTCTTCTGGGAAGCCTGTCCAAACTGTTTCACTAACAACTTGGAACAATACAGGTCTGTACATAACGCTAAATGATGGTACTTGCTCTAGGTAGAATTTATTTAATTCTAGGTAGTATTCATCAAGTTTAGCTTGATCTGTTTCGTTTGGAATAAGTTTAAGAACTTCGTCAATTCTCTCATCATAAATACGGCTGTATGAGAATGATACTCTTTCAGGGAACTCGCCGTCGAAGCCGTATAGTAGTTGATAAGAACGTGTCCATGGGTTAGCAATTGAAGCACCTGCTGGGTTGCTCATAGCTAGGTCAAAGTTACCAGTTTGAATGTCTTCTGTCCAAACTGCAGCTTCTGGATAGTATGTTTCCATTGAGATACCAATTTCAGCACCTGCAGCAGCAACTAGGTCAAGAGCAGCATTCCAGTCAGACCAGCCTGCTGGGCACTCAACTGTGAAGTGCATTTTTTCGCCGTTATATTCTCTCCAGCCGTCGTTATCTGTATCAACGATACCAGCGTCGTCAAGAACTTTATTAGCTCTGTCATATTCTTTACCTACCCATTGTAGAGGCTCAAGTTCAGCAGAAATTCTGTCATAAATTTCGCGCTCTGCAGCTGATGGGTTGAATAGTGATCTTGGGAATTCAGCAAATGAAGGTGATTGGTTTGTCATAGCATTTGTTAGAATTTGATCATAGTCTGTTGCATAAGCAATAGCTTGTCTAACAGCTGTTTGGTCAAGACCTTCTCTTGTTGTGTTAAAGTAAACTGAAGGTGTGCTTTCAGCTAGATGATAAGGAGCTTCATCAATGTATGTAGATACAGGAAGATTTAGTCCGTCAACAGCCCAGTATGTATCAACGTTTGCAATGTATTGTTGAGAAACGTCAACTTGTCCTGCTTGAATAGCAACCTCACCTGCTGCGTTGTTAGCATAGATGTTGTGAGCTATATATTTTGGTACAGGAAGTGCGCCCCACATTGATGCATCTTGACCCCAGTAGTCGTCAGATCTTTCGATGATAACGATTTCTTCTGAGTCAAAATAGTAGTGGTAAGGACCTGAGTGAGGAGCGTCTAGCATTTCAGCAGTTTTGAAAGCTTCTGAATCGCCACCTAGCTCTGTATCAAGTGCTTCTAAGTAAGCTTTTTGGCCTACGAATACTTTTGGTAGGTATTCCATAACTTTTAGGTTGTTTTGGTCATCGCCTGTAATAGCTGTAAATACAACTGTTGAATCATCTGTAGCAACTACGCTTTCGATGAATTGGCTATAGTCAACACCGTTGTTTGAGTTATGTTTAATGTGCATATCAAATGTTGCAGCAACGTCGTGTGCTGTAACAGCTGTGCCGTCACTCCACATAGCAGCAGGTTTAATTTTAACTGTAACTTGAGTGTTGTCATCGTTCCACTCAGGTTGTCCGTCTGCTAGTAGTGGATAAAGTTCACCGTCAAGGCCGTTGTACATGTATAGTGTTTCATATACTAGTGAACGCGCTTGGTCATTTTGCTCCATAAAGAAAGCATTAGGAGCTGGTGAGAATGGGTTAGCTGAACCTAATGAACCCCATTGGATACCACTGTAGTATAGTGTTTCGTTTCTTGGTGTAGCTTCTGCTCCACCTGATGTGTCTTCTGCTTCTGATTCTGGTTCGTCTGCTTCAGACTCTGGTGTTGAAGCTTCTGATTCACTAGTTGGTGCTTCTGAAGAAGCTGGTGCATCTCCGCCGCCACAAGCAACAAGTGAAACTGCCATTGCTGCAATCATAAGTATTGCAAGAATTTTGCGCAAGTTTTTCATGTGAGTTTTCCTCCTTAAAATTTACCTTGGAATAAGGTTTTTTGTTTTGAGTTAATATTTAAATTTTTGTGCACTATTATCAGTGCAACTTAAACCCGTCTAACTCAATGTTGCAATTTTAACATCTTTCCTATGCAATTTCAAGTATTAATTTGCATTTTTAGTAAAAAACACAGTTACAATATTGTAACAAAAAATACAAACCGAATACGAATTGTGCAATATGCACAAATCATATATATCGTATTTATTTGAAATATGTATTGACAAAATTTATATCTACATAAAGCATCAAAATTCGACTTAAGAAAAACTTTTGATTTGTGACAATTATTTAAAAAAATTAAAAGTAGACTACTTTTATCATAGTCTACTTTTACATTATTTAGCCTTTAAATACTCTTTAATACAGTTTGTTTTAAAGCCTGCAATATCAAATTTTTGCATCTCTTTCCACCACTTAGGCGTATCACCTAAGTTTAAAAACACAAGTATACCTTTTTCTTTTAATATCTCTATGTCTTCCTTTGTAAAAGCACCTGCATTAAGACCCACTTCATATAAGTCCCAGTGCTCTATCATTTTCAGTGTATCTTCGTTTACATATCTTATATTTGCGCCAAGCCTTAAACCTTCTGCCTTATTATTTTCTATAAAATACGCCTGAATTTCCTCATTTATTTCTTTTACACCAGAAAAAAGTATACATTTGCTTGCAACATCAATCTCATTTATAAGCCTATTAACTTCGCTCATCATACCAAGATCCTTAAATTCAATTTCTGCAAACTGACAGTTTTCTTCTTCTTTAAGCCACATTAAAAACTCTTCAAAACTTGGATAACTTGCATATCTTAATTCATCATTTAAAAGCCATTCGTACTTTTCATTATATACACTTTCAAATCTGTTAAAAATAGCATCGTAAATTTCGTCGTGGTCACTTGTGTTTTTTATACTTTCCATAGCGCTTTTTACACAGTTTAATATATTATCTTCATAATCTAAGCACCAAGGTAGATAAAAATGACTTTCATCCTCATATCCACCTTTAGGAAAATGAGAATTTAAATGTCCTGCGTAAGGCATTTTAACTTTACGCACTTCATCTAAACTCATCTCTGATATCAATCGCTTTTCTTTTTTGTCCCGAAGCCCACACATTACACGTGAAAATCCTGCGTCGTGCGCTACCACAATTTTGCCGTCTTTAGTTCTTCTAATATCAAGCTCAACGGCATTAGCGCCACTTTTTACAGCGGCGCTAAATGCAGGCATAGTATTTTCAGGTGCAAGTGACACATCTCCTCTGTGAGATATAATTATCATCTTGCTTTCTCCCATTTCTTTTCTTTCATATTTGTTTGAACATATACAACAGCTGTAACTGATGATAACAAGAACATTATTACCGACAAGGCAGCTGCCTTTTCATATCTGAAATTGCCGAATAAGTTAAACAGTGATATACCAAGCATTTGAGGGTGGTTTCCGTCCATTAGATACGGGGTTGTAAACGAACCTATATTTCCCATAAAGATAAATGCCACACAAATAAATACATCTTTATATGTAAGTGGGAATATCATTTTAAAGAAAATTTGCAGTTTATTTGCCCCTACATCTTTGGCAGACTCAATTACCGATGTGGGAATTGAGGACATAGCCGCTGCCATGAGCATGGTTGCAAAAGGAATATTAAACCATAAATTCATAAGTATAACGCCGTTCATGTCATACATAAGACCAAGTTCAACGTCTTGCCCCATGGTTTGACCTATTCGATTTATAAGACCTGAATCTCTAATTATTGTAATCATGCCGTTAACCGCAACAAGACCCGGAATAAAGCGTGGCAATAAATATAAATTTCCAATAAGCTTACTTACTCTGGTATTTGAAAACCTTAAATAAACTGCAAGCATATAAGATATTACTATACAGAAAATTACGGTTAAAAATACTACTTGTAATGTATATATTATATTTTCTCTTTGAATTTCATCAGTAATAAAATACAAGTAATTGTCAAGCCCATATCCGCCATCTTCAAGAGTAAAACTGTTTACTACACTTAAAGCTATTGGAATAAGCACTATAAATATTATTATAAGCATTGCAGGACTTATAAGTAAATACGGCAATATTTTCATAAAAACTTTTTTCATTATTCACGCTCTATTCTACCGCTTTGCGGTTATATTTCATCAATGTAAGCTGCCGTGAGCGACAGCTTACATCAATATTTTTTTAAGAATTAGTCAAGAGTGCCTATTTCGGCATCCCATTTTTCATTTAGTAATGTGCCTAGTTCACCTATTGAGTATGAACGGAAAGCAGCTATGTTTAAGCCTTCAATTGATTTTACAAGCTCAGCATCAAGTGTGCTAAAGTCGATAACAGGAAGAGCAGCCATAGATTCAAGTGCTATGTTTTGCGCCTCTGGTGTTAGCATGTAATCAATAAACGCTTGTGCGCCTTCTGAGTTTGAGCCAAAGCTTGGAATACCAAGTGATACTGTACCGCCTGTAAATGCAGGGTCAATTTGAGTTAATTTAATTTCATCTGGCATAGTTCCTTGTGCTTGTTGAGAGATAACCATGTCAGCCCAAGCTGGTGTCATGTCTATTTCCTTACTTGCAAGTAAATCAAGTGTACCTTGGTTTTTATTTGGATATACAACTTTGCCTGATGATTGATACATAAATTCGTGTAGCTCTGTCATAAGGTCAAAACCTTGTCCCCAGCTGTCCATAACAGACTCATCAGTATTCATAAGCTCAGCTTCATCTAAATAGTTATAAACACTTGTAACAACAAATGAGCTACCTGCGCCACCTGAGCTTGGTGTGTTGTATGCAAATCTGCCTGGGTTGTCTTTAATCCATTGGTATAGTTCCTCAGCAGTTTGTGGTGGGTTTGGAACTGTTTCTGAGTTGTAAGCTAGTAAAACTGTTGTACCTCTATAAGGAACAAAAAGGTCAGGTCTTTCAGCTTCTGCTGGAGTTATTGTAAGATTTGCCATGTTTGGAACACTTGTTTCATCAACTGGAAGGAACATGTCTTCTCCACCTTGAGTCATGTAACCTGTAATTTCAGTGTTACCAACTTCAATTAGGTCATAATCTGTATTTTCTTGTCCTGCTTCATATGTTGCAATTAGTCTGTCTGCAAGGCTTTGTGTGCCTGTTCCTGATGTGATAAATTGAAGCTCTGCTGTGTATCCGCCTTCGTTTACTTCATTAAATTTTTCAACTTGTTGTTCAAATTGAAGTTTTACATTGTCTGAACCGCTTGCCCAAATTGTAACTGTTTTGTCATCTCCGCCGCCTGAAGTACAGCCTACAAATGCTGTTGCTGCAAACGCTGTCGCCACTGTCATAGCAGCTATTTTTTTAAGTATACTCATTTTCTTTCCTCCAAATTTGTTTGCATTTTCTTTTATATTGAACAGTTCGCCGAGTTCGGATTATATCAGCTCGGCTAGCATGTATCAATCCTTGTCATATTCTGCTTGTTTTGTAAAGCTTAGTGAAACTTCTTCTCTTTCAGAGAACTTAGATGCCTCATTTCTGTTTACATAGCTTCTAATAAGTTTGCCATTTACATTTACTAAAATTTCTGCATAGTGACCAAGCATCATCACCGTTACAACACTGCCCTTATATTTTCCGTCATTGCCTTTTTCAACAATAACATTTTCAGGTCTTACGCTTACTATTTTATTGTCATCTTCAATAAAGTTCATCTCACCTATAAAAGATGCCACATATTTACTTTTTGGATTATCATAAATTTCATTTGCTGTGCCAATTTGCTCAAACACGCCTTTGTTCATTACAACTATTCGGTGAGAAAGCGCCATTGCTTCTTCTTGGTCATGGGTAACAAATACAACTGTAATGTTAAGCTCGCTCTGAATTTTTTTAAGCTCTTCCCTCATTTGTTGACGAATTTTCGCATCAAGTGCAGAAAACGGCTCGTCTAAAAGTAGTACAGATGGTTTTAAAAGAAGTGCCCTTGCAATTGCAACACGTTGTTGCTGTCCGCCTGAAAGCTGTCCGGGATATTTTTTGCCATGTCCTGTCATTCCAACAAGTTCAAGCATTTTATCCGCACGCTCCGTCATTTCTTTTTTCTCGACCTTTCTTATTTTAAGACCAAATGTAAGATTTTCATAAATTGTCATATGTGGCCATAAGTTATAGCTTTGGAACACCATAGCTGTAGGTCTTTTTTCTGGTGGCAGTTGATGTATTGGCGCTCCGTCTAAAAGAATTTCGCCGTCGTCCACATTCAAAAATCCGCCAAGTGTTCTTAAAATTGTAGATTTTCCGCAGCCACTAGGCCCTAGCATTGTAACAAATTCGCCCTCATAAACATCTAAATCTATATTTTCAACACCGTCACCATTTGCATATTTTTTTGTCATGTTTTTTATTTGAAGTTTAATTTTCCTGTCTGTCATCAGCTTATTCTCCTAAAATTTATTTAACATTGTAGCCTTTTGCTATCGCCTCAGGTCCTACATATTTTCTCAGTACTATAAGTATAATTATTGAAGGTATAATCAGTATGAGTGAAAGCACTGGTCCTGCCGTTAGTGGGTACTGCATTATAACTCCATAAAGCTCTACCGGCATGGTCTTAATTTGTGGGAAGCCGACAAGCAGTGTACCTTGCGCTTCTTCAAGTGAGCCTAAGAATGTAAATATTGAGGCAACAATTATTCCGGGCATTGCCATTGGTAGAGTTATGTTAAAGAAAGTTCTCAAAGCACCTGCCCCTGCATCTCTTGCAGATTCTTCTTGCTGTCTGTGAACACTTCTAAATGAGTTTGCTGGTATCCATGTCATAAACATGAGCGAATTAAGCACATGAATCAATATAACACCTGCAAATGTTCCCATAAGATTAAACCTGTAAAAAATAATACCTATTGAAATGTAAAGTCCCATTTTAGGAAAAGCATTACTAAGCAAAAACGAAAGTAAGAATATTTTTTTACCTTTAAAGTCAAACCTTGCAAGTGCATATGCCGCCGGTATACATATTAAAAGCGACACAGCCATTGTAACAATTGCAACTAAAAATGATGTTAAAATAGAGCTTACTAAGCTGTCTTGTCCAAACACAAATTCCCACCAGTTAAAACCAAATTCACTTGGTATAATGTCAGGGTATTCATATTCATTTGAAAAAGCAAGCATTGACAAATTTAATAATGGTAGATAAAAAAACAGCATAAATAGTGCTAAAAACACATATTCAAGTATCCCCTTAATTCCTACTGTGTGGAAAAACGCCTTTGGATTTAACATTTTCATATATTTTTTATCCCCTCTCTAATAGACAACGCCATTTCAACTTGCCTTGTCGTAATATTGCTCAAATTTTCTGATAAATAGGTTTTAAGCTCTTCTTTATCATCAACTGTCCAAATTGATACCCCAAGTCCCTCTTTTAAAACTTCTTCTTTTAAAGACTCATAAAGTTTGTAATTCCAATTTATTCCGCATACTCTATATTTTTTATACTCTAAGAGTGAAAGTTTAAGTTCTTCTTTTACGCTTTCATCTCCGCCCATTATTCTTTCATATAATTTTTCAACAAAAATTTCAGCATTTACAAACCATTTTACATCTTCAAACTGCAAATTTTCTGTTTTAAAGCACTCAGGATTTACATCACCTGTAAAAATTAAGTTTTTTTCAACGCCATATTTTGTTGCAAGCTCATACGTTAAATTCTCAAGATTTTTTTCTTTTAAGTCGCAGTTTATGTATTTATCTTTATGTTTTGAAAGCATTTCAAAAGCTTTTACAAGTGTCATGCACTCTTCATCTGTCTTATCATGCGACAGTATAAGATTTCCCTTATTATCTTTTCGTACATCAACTTCAAATGCCTCTACACCGCATTTAAGTGCATAATCTATAAACTCTACAGAGTTTGGCGCTGTGTTGTCACAACCTGAATGTGCTGTTATCATGTTCATTTTCCCTCTCTTTTTTCACTTTCACGATTATATCATGTGTTTTTTTACTTTTAAACGTATTTACAGTTAAAGTCCTGTTAAATTCCAATTATGAAAATTTGCAATTTGTTAATTTTTCGTTAAGAAACTTCCTAATTATGTGCAAAAAAATGAAGTATTGTAAAATTCAACATTACAAATACTTCATTTCAATTTAAAACACTATGCTTTTCGACATTATTTTATGTCAGTATCATTGAATATATCGCCACACTCAGGGCAGAATTTTGGTGGATTTTTTGGATCTTCTGGTTCCCATCCACATTTATCACATTTATAAAGTGGTGCACCCTCAGGTTTTTTACTTCCACACTCTGCGCAGAATTTACCTTTATTTACAGCTCCGCATGAGCAGTTCCAACCTTCGCTTTGTACAGGCTTGGGAGTTCCGCACTCCGCACAGAATTTTCCTGTATTACCTGCTTTCCCACAGCTACAAGCCCAACCCTGTGGTGCTGGAGCTTGAGCAGCTTGAGGTGCTTGCTGTACAGGAGCTGCTTGAGGTGCTTGTTGTTGATATTGTGGTTGTTGGCCCATTGCATATAGATTTTGTGCATTCATGCCTCCACCCATGCCTTGTGCCATTCCCATACCCATAAATCCTGTCATTGCGCCACCTTGGTTTTTCGCAGCATCTTGCATAGCCTGTGCCTGTGCTCCTACAAGGTGAGCCGCCGCCATATTAGGATTTCTAAATGTAGCATTTCTTTGAAGCTCTTTAATCATAGCCTCATCTTCTTCAGAAGCTTTAACTGATGACACGCCAAAGGAATTAATTTTAATACCTCTAAGCTCTGTCCATTTTCTTGATAGTACTTCATTTAAAGCATCTGCAAGCTCCATAGTATGTCCTGGAAGCGAGCTATAGCGTATGCCCATATCTGAAATTTTTGCAAAAGCTGGTTGCAAAGCTGTCATAAGCTCACTTTTTAGCTGACTATCTATCTCAGTTCTAACATAATCGCCATCCACATTGCCACAAACATTTGTGTAAAATAAAAGTGGATCCACAACTTTATATGAGTATTCACCATGGCAACGAATTGATATATCTACATCAAGTCCTATATTTTGGTCTACAACTCTAAATGGAACAGGGCTTGGTGTGCCATATTTATTACCAATTATTTCTTTTGTATTAATATAGTATACCCTTTGGTCACGGCTTGCCTGTCCGCCAAATGTAAAACGATGTCCTATATTTGCAAAGGTACTTTTTATTCCCTCACCTAAGTCGCCACTAAAAATCGATGGCTCTGTAGATGAATCATACACAAATTCACCAGGTTCTGCGCAAAGTTCAACCACTTTACCATTATCTACTATCATCATGCACTGTCCGTCTGCAACAGCAACAACAGAACCACTGCTAATTACATTTTGCTCGCCCTTAGTATTAGAGCTTCTACCGCTTTGGCGCTTTTCACCTTTTCTTACAAGCACATGGCTCTCCATTGCATCACAATAAAAAAACTCTTTCCATTGGTCAGCAAAAACGCCGCCTGCCGCACCGACTATAGCTTTAATAAGTCCCATAAATATATCCTCCGTTCAATTTATATATATAGTTTGGCTATATTATATAATAAATTAAAGATATTGTACAGGGGAAAAATGAAAATAGTTGATAACAAATTATCATCATTTTCCAAGATAAGTTTTTCTTTTCTTAGGCAGAAGAATTTCGTCTGTTGTAATTTTATATATTTTTGCTAATGTAACTATATTTCGTATACTAGGTTGAGTTCTACCTGTTTCATAATAAGTATAGGCAGAGCGTGTAATATTTAAAAGACTCGCAACTTCATGTTGTGTCATATTATTTTTCTCTCTTATACGCCTTAATCTTGCACCTAATTCATTTTCCATAAAACCACACCTCATTTTGTAGTACTTATAAGTACTATTATTCGCATATTAATATAAATTTACTGTAAAGTCAATACTACAATATGTTAGAGGTGATGTAATAATGTTATTTCCAAGATTAAGGGATTTAAGGGAAGATAAAGATTTAAAACAACAAGACATAGCGGTTATTTTGGGAATTTCACAAACCGTATATTCACGATACGAAAGAGGTTATCAACCAATACCGGTCATACACCTAATTAAATTAGCAGATTTTTACAACTGTTCCACTGATTATATACTGGGTCGGGTAAAAACTAAGTAAATATAGTGTTATTTCGGCTACTATCTTTTATGTCAATATCATAGCATATCAACCACCATCTCACTGTTGCATTTTTTATATGACTATGTTATAATTTTAACAATAAATTCCAAGACTAAAGTCACACTGAAGTCAAGGACTTAAAATGACAAAATCGCTCTAAAGCGTTAAGGTTACCTTGCGATAAAGACGGCTTTGCAAATTTATTAAATAAAAATTTGTATTTTGCTGTACTTTTATATTAGTATAGCTTTTTTTGTCTAAAAAACATTTTAGAAAAGAGGAAATATCATGAGAAAACTTTTATCAATTTTATCACTAACCCTTGTTTTTGCAGTGCTTTTTACAGCTTGTAGTGCAGCACCATCAAGTTCGCAAACACCAAGTGAAAGCGAAGTAAGCTCAGCACCAACAAGTGAGCCTGAAAGCGAAAGTGAAACTTCTACACCAGACACAAAACCAGTTGTTAACCTAGCAGGTCTTACAGGCCCTACAACTATGGGTATGGTTCAACTTTTAGAAGAAAATGAAGTTGCGAATGCTGACAATGTGTATAACTTTACACTTGCAGGCACAGCAGATGAAATCACACCAAAACTAATTCAAGGCGAGCTTGACATTGCAGCAGTTCCCGCAAACCTTGCTTCTACTCTTTATAATAATACAGAGGGTGAAATAGTAACAATTGCTATAAACACTTTGGGTGTTTTATACATGACAGAAGTAGGCGACAGCATAACATCTGTAGAAGATTTAAAAGGTAAAACAATTATAGCAACAGGCAAAGGAACTACTCCTGAATACACTTTAAGATACATTCTAACTGAAAATGGCATTGACCCTGATGTTGATGTAACTTTGGAATGGAAATCAGAAGCTACAGAAATCGTAGCTCACTTACAAGAGAGTTCAGAAGGCGTTGTAGCACTTCTACCACAACCTTTTGCAACAGTTGCTCAAACTCAAGTTGAGGGTTTAAATATTGCGCTTGACATGACAGAAGAGTGGAACAAACTTGAAAACGGTAGCCAACTTGTAACAGGAGTATACGTAGCAAGAAAAGATTTTATAGAAAACAACCCAGAGGCACTTGCTAACTTCTTTGCAGATTACGAAGAGTCAGCCGCTTTTGTAAACGAGAACCCTAGTGATGCCGCAGTTATGGTTGAAAAAGTTGGCATAACATCAGCTGCTGTTGCCGAAAAAGCTATACCACTTGCAAGTATAACTGACCTTACAGGTGAAGATATGAAAGCTGCACTTAGCGGTTATCTACAAGTATTATTTGACCAAAACCCACAAGCTATAGGCGGAACAATGCCTGCTGACGACTTCTATTATGAAAAATAAAAAATTTTTAAAACAAAGCATCGCCTGGATAATTGCCATAGTTTTATGGCAATTAGGGGCGATGTATTTAAACAGAGAAATACTTTTAACATCTCCAATTACTGTGGCAGAAAGACTTTGGGTACTTATTTTCGAGCCACATTTTTGGAGTGCTGTTTTATTCTCATTTATAAGAATAGTTGCAGGTTTTCTCATATCGCTTTTGGTGGGAATTACGCTTGCCACACTCAGTGCAAAATCCCAAACAATAGAGTATTTACTGCAGCCTTATATCACAATAATAAAGGCAGTTCCCGTGGCTTCGTTTATAATACTCTGCCTAATTTGGCTAAATTCTTCCACACTTTCGGTATTCATCTCGTTTTTAATGGTGCTCCCCATAGTTTATTCAAATATTTTAGGTGGACTAAAAGCGACTGACAAAAAAATGCTTGAAATGGCAAAGGTATTTAAGTTAAGCTTTAACAAGAAAGTAAAGTATATATACTTGCCACACATTAAACCATACTTTGCCTCCGCCTGTACGCTAGGCCTAGGCCTTGCGTGGAAAGCTGGAATAGCCGCTGAAATTATAGGCATACCACAAGGCTCTATGGGTGAAAAACTGTATAGCGCAAAAGTACTCTTAAACACACCAGATGTATTTGCTTGGACGGTAGTAATAGTTATAGCAAGTGTAATTTTTGAAAAAATTTTCACACTGGCTTTAAAACCGATATACAAAAAACCTAACATAGAAAGAAGTTAAACTATGGACATTATTTTAAAAAACATTTCAAAGAGTTTTGGCGATAAAAAGGTTTTAGAAAATTTTGATATAGAATTTAAAGAGGGTCAAATCACTTGCATCATGGGTGCCTCAGGAAGTGGAAAAACCACCCTTTTATATCTTCTTTTAGGACTTTTAATACCCGACAGTGGCGAAATTAAAATAAGCGACAAACTATCCGTTATGTTTCAAGAAGACAGACTTTGTGAAGATTTTACAGCAGTAGATAATATATCCATGGTGCTAAAAAATTATGACATCGACCTTATAAAGAAACATTTAAAGCTTGTAGGAATTGATGACGCTGGGTCAGTATCAAGTTTTAGCGGAGGTATGAAAAGGCG
>CAYJJB010000016.1:0-4064 GCA_964370405.1 uncultured Eubacteriales bacterium
TTTTTAGACAGTCTGGCATCGTGTACAAAAAAGTAAGACTTTTTTGACACGCTGAGTCCGACCGTATTGGTCGGACTTTTTTTGCTTTACACAGCAATAATTTAAGCTGTTACTATATCTTTGGCATCTATTAGATTAAGTTTTAAAACTGCGTCTTCACGCATTTTGTATTTAAGTATTTTGCCTGCTGCATTCATTGGAAATTCAGAAACAAAATCAACATATTTAGGGGTTTTATGCTTTGCCATGTGGGACCTTACGTAGTCTTTTAGTTCATTCTCGCTTAGAGTTTCACCGTCTTTTAAGATAACGCATGCCATAATTTCTTCACCGTACTGTTTGTCTGGCACTCCAATTACTTGCACATCTTTCACTTTTTCGTGGGTGTAAATAAAATCCTCTATCTCTTTTGGATAAATATTTTCGCCACCTCTAATAATCATATCTTTAATTCTGCCAGTAATTTTATAATTTCCATCAGGTAAACGTCTTGCAAGGTCACCTGTATGAAGCCATCCGTTTTCATCAATTGCAATGGCGGTGGCAGTAGGCATTTTGTAATAGCCTTTCATTACATTATAACCTCTTGCAACAAATTCACCATCTACATTGCAAGGCAAGTCTTCGCCTGTTTCTGGATCTACAACTTTACATTCAACACCTGGCAAAGCACTGCCTACTGTGTTAACTCTCACTTCAAGTGAATCGTCAATACGGCTCTGTGTACAACCGGGAGATGCTTCAGTTTGGCCATAAACTATGGTGATTTCGTCCATATTCATTTTATCAACTACATCTTGCATTACTTTAACAGGGCAAGGGCTGCCTGCCATAATTCCGGTTCTTAGGTATGAAAAATCAGTCTTGGCAAAATCTTCATGCTCAAGCATGGCGATAAACATTGTTGGTACACCATGGAAACATGTTATTTTTTCTCTATTTATACATTCTAGTGATTGCTTTGGCGAGAAAGCTGGAAGTGGTGACATGGTGGTGCCGTGTGTCATGCTTGCAGTCATTGCAAGTACCATGCCAAAGCAGTGGAACATAGGTACATGAATCATCATTCGGTCAGCAGTTGATAAGTCCATGCAATCTCCTATGCATTTTCCGTTGTTTACAACGTTATAATGCGTCATCATTACACCTTTTGGAAAACCAGTAGTGCCTGATGTATACTGCATGTTGCAAACGTCGTGCTTATGAACCGTTGCAGCTCTCATATGAACCATTTCAAGCGGTACATTATCAGAAAGTGCTATGGCGTCATCCCAGTGAAGACAACCTGATTGCGCTGAGTCTATAGTTATAATATGTCGTAAAAACGGAAGATTTTTAATGCGCAGCGGTAAAGTTTTATCAGCCGTTTCAAGTTCAGGGCAAATGGATTTAATTATCTCTACATAATTTGAATCTCTATATCCGTCTATCATTACAAGTGTATGTGTATCGGATTGTCTTAAAAGATACTCGGCTTCATGAATTTTATAGGCTGTGTTTACTGTTACTAAAATTGCACCAATTTTTACAGTTGCCCAGAATGTGACAAACCACTGTGGGACATTTGTTGCCCAAATTGCAACCTTGTCACCTTTTTTTACACCAAGGGCAATTAGTGATGCCGCAAATGTATCTACGTCGTCACGAAACTCAGAGTAAGTTCTAGTGTAGTCGTGTGTGATAAATCTAAAAGCTGCTTGCTCAGGAAAACATTCGACCATTTTATCAAGAGTTTGAGAAAAAGTAAGGTCAATCAAACTGTCTTTTTCAAAAACAAAGTGGCCTGTGTTTTTTCTGTTTGAATAAAGTTCTATCGGTGCTTTATCAGTATTTACATATTTGCTCATGAAATTTATAAAATGGGGGAAAGCTATACCTGCAGTTTCAAGTCCAAAAGACCAAACTCTAACCCATTCTAGCGTAACATATCCAATATAATTTATAGATTTTAATGCGCTAATCATCTCTTTAATTGGCATGTCGCCCTCGCCCATCATGCGGTACTCAAGGCCGTTTTGACCCATTACAGAATCCTTTATGTGAGTGTATTTTATGTATGCACTTAGATTTTGTATAGTGGTTTCAGGTGCTTCACCATTCATTCTAAAAGTATGGTGCATATCCCAAAGCGCACAAACATTGTCGCTTGCAACTTCATCTAACACTTTTCTAAGTCTTAAAGAGTCAGAGTATACTCCGTTTGTTTCAACTAAAAGTGTGACGTTTTTTTCAGTAGCGTAAGGAGCAAGCTGTTTTAGTGCATCAATCACAACATTATCATCAATAACATTGTCTTGAAGGAAAATGCTTTTGTCGCCTAAAACACGTACAAAAGGAATATGCAGCTGCTGTGCCATATCTATATATGAAAAAACTTCATTTTTTAGATCATTAAAGTTTTCGGTATTAGAAAGTGTGCAGTCAGAGGAAATACAAGAGATTTCTATTCCTAATTTTTTCATAGTATCTTTAGATTTTAGCACATCTTCTTTTGTAAAAGATGAACTATCAGTATTTGGCAGGAAGCGAACTTCTACACCATTAAATCCAAGGTCCTTTGCACTAGAGTAAATGTCTTTCCAAGAAAACTCAGGACAAGCAAGGGTTGAAAATGAAAGCTTCATGATAAATATATCTCCTTTAATTAATCAGTTAAAAATTATTTTTCGTAAATTATATAATAAAATTAATAAAAAAACAATATCTTTTTGATAAAAACTGGATTTTATTTTAATTTTTTCATCATATACCAAACATGAAAAATATTAATTATCTACGAAGTTTATAAAAATATTGACCGAGTGCTATTAAAATTAAGGAAATGAAAAATAGGGGTAGAGGTAAATACGATAGTGGATCATTTAGTAAATTTGTAGGATCTAAATGATTATATAACATGTTAAACGCCATGGTTTGTTCATTTGGGAATGCAAAAACAAATAACTGATATATAAGGCACAGTAAAAAAGGGACAAACATAGTTTTAGTGAGAAATAAAAGGAAAAATGAAACAGAAGAAAAAACTAAAGTATGAATTAACACCATTGGAAATTGAGGAAAATAGTTGTAAACAAATATAAAAAGTCCAAAAAATAATATCAGTACATGCAAAAGATACCAGGCAAGAATTAGCGAAAAATCTATAATTGCATTTTTTTTATAGGCGTAAAACAGTTCGCTTACACGACTTTCCGTGTAATCTGATAAAATGAAAAGTATCCATAAACAGCTTGTGAAGGGAATAGTTTTTTCAAGTAATAAGAAGATTTGAAAAAATGCTACTTGAGTAAATCCGAGGGAACGAATATTTAAATAGGCTATTAATGGCACATAGATAAACAAAATTAGCGGTGATATAAAATATATTAGACCTAATTTTTTGAAATTGAGATAGTTTAACATTAATTTATCTATATGTTTTTTATTATGCATAAGTAACCATCATCAAGTGTAGGCTTAACAGATTTGCCTATCTGTAAAGTATTTGATAAAACACGTATCATTTGTCTGCCGTCTATCTCAATTCTATCTTTAATAAAAAACTCACCGCTAAGCTTTTCTTCATCTTCAAAATTAGTTAAATAAACTTTATCATTTGCCATTTGAGTAATTTCTAATGGAGTGCCCACTGTGATTAGTTTCCCTTTATCCATTACTATGATTTTATTGCAAATTGCCTCTACATCCGGCACTATATGAGTTGAAATTATAATGGTTTTATCTTTTCTTATATTTGCCACTGTGTTTTTAAACCTTGTGCGCTCTTCAGGGTCAAGACCTGCTGTAGGTTCATCAAAAAGCACTACTTCTGGCTGACCAAGTATTGCCTGTGCTACACCCAGTCGCCTTAACATGCCTCCTGATAAAGTTTTAACTTTTGAGCTTAATTTGTCGCCTAAGTTAACTTGTTCTAAGGCGAAATTGATATGCTCTTTTTGTTTTATTTTAGGTATCTTTTTAAGTGTTGCAAAATACTCCATCATTTCAGAAACTTTAAGTTGTTTAAAAGCTCCGAAAATCTGAGGGAGATATCCTATATTGTCGTGTACTCCCTCAATACTTCC
>CAYJJB010000016.1:4074-26185 GCA_964370405.1 uncultured Eubacteriales bacterium
TGTACACTCCACATATTAATCGAAGCAGAGTTGTTTTGCCAGCACCGTTTGGTCCAAGCAAACCATAAATACCTTTTTCAAAATCCATAGTAAAATTATCTACTGCATTAATTTTCTTAAATCGCTTTGTACATTTATTGAGCTTTAGCATAATCTATCCTCCTATATTTTGATTGTATGAAAAACCCTCGTCTATAAGGTTTTTGCCACTTAGTAAAAATATGATATCTTTTGCATAGTCATCTAGTTGACTTTCATTTGGAAGTATAAGTATATGATTATCAAAAATTATAAGTGGAGTATAATATGTCCTGTTTATCAAAGTGTCATTTCCTATAAAGAACCTATAATCATCTAAAATAATATTGCTGTCTATGTTGTATGTGGTTTCAAGTTCTGTGATTTTATTCTGTAAATTGTTAAAATAGCTTTCCTGTGTTGCACGACTAATAGGTTCGTAGCTTTGAATAATTACATCATACTTTGAAAATTCTGCCTTTTTTAAAAAACCACCCATTATAGTTAATGCGTCACTACTTCCTTTAAATATATCATTTTCACTTGGCAGGTTTGTGTAAAGATGTTTACTGCCTGATAGTTTTACAGTAAAGTCAGAATGGGGTAGACCTGTTGTTGCAATATAGCTTGTGGAATAAAGTGGGTAAAAACCTGCCCATGGATAATATGGGAAACAGCCAGGTAGACTAACGGCCTGTTCATTGCTGTAATGAAGATGACTAAAGCCGCTGTAAGTAATAGATATGGTATTTATGGCTTTGTCAGATTTTACAGTAAAGTAATCTGAATCCCGAATATACTCGAGGTCATTTCCTTCATCGTCTTTTACACTAGATATTTTATAACCGTGATAAAGTGTAAAGATATATTCATTTAGATTTTCTTGAGAGTTTATACTCATATCCACTTTTGCATGAAGTATTCTATCAAAGTGAAAATCCATATTATAGGCACTAATTTCAAAATCTGCTTTAGAAGTTTTACCTTTGTTTTCGCTGTAATAGTCTATGTTTTCCCAAAATGCTCCATTTGACATGTTGACCTCACCCAATGACAAACTTTGACTACTTGTACCTATCAAAGTAAGATTAATTAAACAAAATGAACAGCTTAGGGCTATGATAACTAAATTTTTTCTTTGTTTTCTATTTAACAATAAAAATAATATTATGGTAAGGATTAGAAAAATCCAAAATAGAGCAAAATTCCAATTTTGCAGTTCATAATCAGCGCCGTATTGATAATCGTACCCATAAAGTACTGTAGGAGGCAAAAGATTTGTAATAAGCTCATGTACCGACCAAATATGAATTTTGTAAAAATATGAAAGATGAAATATGAAATTAGTAAATACACCTAAGAAATATAGAGATATTGCAGTCATCAGTACATATGAAACCACTCGCCTAAATTTAATTGCAATTAAAACTCCAATTAGCGATGCCACGATTTGTGTGAGAAAAGTGTTTACCATAGTCACTGAAATTATGTGTAAAATCATCTCAGCTTTATTATTGCTAAGCAAAGAAACTGTTATAGGTGCAATTAGCATTACAAGAAAAATTAAGGCGGATTTTATAAGTAGTACTAATATAGGATATGAATAAAGTTTTACTTTTCCAAAATTTTGACACCAAATACATTCTTCAATACTTGACTTTTTAATACCGTGTATGTATTCATATGAAATAAATATGCTCATAATAAATAATGGTGTGCAAAAAGTCTGAACTATTTCTAAAAACCACAGTATATGACCAACGGGGTTTGCGTAATTTGTCAATTGGTAATGAACCTGATAGGCGATAAAGGCAATTTGAAAAGTTAGCATCGCCATAAGAGGTATGCGTCGCACGAAGATATATAGACTTTTTTTAAACATTTTCATCCCTCCTTGCAAAGTTTGCGTTTTTATAGTTTAGTTTGATTTAAAGTATTAACTGTACTATATATTATAGTACGCAATTAACTTTAATTTGTCAAGAGAAAATAATGAAATAGCATAAAAAATACTTAAAATGTTAATATATTTTTATAAATATATTTTTGTTTGACGAACTACCCTCATTGTGATAATATTTAAGATAATATTAATTTTTTTGAAATGGAGTTTGGTATATGAAAAAGTTACATGTGCTAGTGATACCTACATGGTACCCAAGCGGAGTTGATAAGTTAATGGGTCAATATCATATAGATTTTTGTGATGCGATAGCATCTTTAGATAACATTAAGGTGAATATGCTGTATGTTGACAGGCATGGTTTGTCTATGGCAAAGTCATATCTTTTCTCAAAAAAAGAGTATGAGCACAAATTTGATAAATTTTCAACTTATGGAACAAAAATGCTAGATATATCAAAACTTGGTTTTGATAGTCAAATGAAATCATATGTAAAAGCTCTTTTTAAGGCATATAGTAAGTATGAAAAAATTCATGGAAAACCAGATATCATACACGCACAAGTTGCATTGCCAGCTGGATATGCCTGTGTAATGCTTTCAAAAAAAATAAATGTGCCTGTTATTATGACAGAACATTTCACTCAGTATTTAAGATTTTTCAGTGGTGAATTTAAGAAATATAATGATGTAGTAATGAAAGATGCAAAAATTACTTGTGTTTCAAGTTTTATGGTAGATGAATATAAAGAAAGAGGCATAAAGGCTCAAGTTTTGCCAAATGTAGTTGAGTGTGGTGTCTTTGATAAACCTAGAGAGCCAAGACAAGAAAATAGATTTAATTTAGTGTCTGTTAGTGCAATGCGAACTGTAAAAAGAATAGATAACATTATAGAAGCTGTCAAGATTTTAAAAGAAAAAATTCCTTTCATACACTATACTGCTATTGGTGATGGCGAACAGTTTGAGGACTTTAAAGAGTATGCAAAAAATAGTGGAGTAGGTGACAATGTAACTTTTGTAGGACGAAAAAACCATGAGGAAATATCAGAAATATTTACCAAAATGGACTGCGCCGTAATAGCATCAGATGTTGAAACTTTTGCAATTCCAGCAGTTGAAGCTATGGCATCAGGTATGCCTGTTGTTGCTACAAAAACACAAGGACCACAAATGTTTTTGGATGATACTTGTAGCATAATGTGTGAAATTAACGATATAAATGATTTAGCACGTGCAATAAATGAAATGTATGAAAATCTTGATAAATTTGATAGCGAAAAATTAAAGGCTAATGCAAAGAGATTTGATAAATCTGAAGTCGCAAATTTGAGCTATAAATATTATTTAGAAATGATATAAATTGAAAATGATAAAAAATAACGTATGGCAAAACTGCCATACGTTATTTCAGATCGCTCTAAAACCCACAACCGCAAAAAAATCTGCCATTCGGCAGATTTTTTTTGCTTCCTGCGTCACAAATTCCCTAAAATCTCCCTCATATACCCTCGTATTACTCGGTCATTTTAGGAAATTTGTTCCTTGTCTTGCAGATTTTTAGACAGTCTGACATCGTGTACAAAAAAGTGAAACTTTTTTGACCCGCTGTAACGTATGGCAAAACTGCCATACGTTATTTTATATTATATATGTTTTGTGGTCCAAGTTTCACAGTTCCAAACAGTTGCGCCTATTGCATTATAAAATTCAGGTTCGTGGCATATTAAAAGTATACTTCCTTTATACTCTTTTAAAGCTCTTTTAAGTTCTTCTTTTGCATCTGTGTCAAGGTGGTTTGTAGGCTCATCAAGTAGTAAAACATTTGTTTCTTTATTAATTAGTTTACAAAGTCTAACTTTTGCTTGCTCGCCACCGCTTAAAACTTTTACCATGCTTTCAATATGCTTTGTTGTAAGTCCGCATTTTGCAAGTGCGCTTCTTACCTCTCTTTGGTCAAGTGAAGGGAAATCTTGCCATATTTCATCAATACAGCTTATGTTTCCATACTTAGTTTCCTGCTCAAAATAACCGATGTATAGGTAATCTCCAAGTTCGCTATTCCCGCTAATTGGAGGAGTTTCACCCATAATGCTTTTAAGTAGAGTGGTTTTTCCAATTCCGTTTGCGCCAGTAAGCACAATTTTTTGGCCTCTTTCCATTTCTAAATTAAGCGGCTTTGAAAGTGGAGTGTCATAACCTATTACAAGTTCTTTTGTTTTAAAAATATATTTGCCAGAAGTTCTTGCGCTTTTAAAATTAAATTCAGGCTTGGGCTTTTCTTTTGTAAGTTCAATAAGCTCCATTTTATCAAGCTTTTTCTGTCTTGACATTGCCATGTTTCTGGTAGAAACTCTTGCTTTATTTCTGGATACAAAATCTTTTAAACTTTCTATTTCCTGCTGTTGTCTTTTGTAAGCTGCTTCAAGCTGGCTTTTTTTCATGGAATATACTTCTAAGAAATTGTTGTAGTCGCCTACATACCGGCTAAGTTTTGCGTTTTCTACATGATAAATTAAATTAATTACACTATTTAAAAATGGTATATCATGCGAAATTAATATAAATGCGTTTTCATAATCAATGAGGTATCTCTTAAGCCACTCTATATGGTTTTCATCAAGGTAGTTTGTCGGTTCATCTAAAAGAAGTATGTCAGGTTTTTCTAGCAAAAGCTTTGCAAGAAGTACTTTTGTGCGCTGTCCTCCGCTAAGTTCCGTCACGTCTTTATCAAATCCTAAGTCCCAAAGTCCTAAGGCTCTGCCCACTTCTTCTACTTTAGAGTCTATAAAATAAAAGTCATGCACATTTAAAATTTCTTGAATTTCCCCAAGTTCTTCCATTGCTGCATCAAGCTCTTGCTCATCAAGTTCACCCATAGAGTCACAAAGTGAATTCATTTTATCCTCTAGTATAAATAAATCTTTATAGGCGCTATTTAAAATATCTTTAATACTTTGTCCTTTTTCTAAAACTGTGTGTTGATCAAGGTATGATACTTTTACATTTTTACTCCACTCAATTTCACCCTCATCAGGTGGTAGTGTACCTGTAATGATATTCATAAAAGTGGATTTTCCTTCGCCATTTGCTCCTATAAGGCCTACATGTTCGCCTTTTAATAATCTAAAACTAACATCATCAAGTATTGCTCTGTCACCAAATCCGTGACTTACGTTTTTTACATTTAATATGCTCATAAATATTCTCCTAAAAATTTGTACAGCTTATTATATAATATAACAGGCTAAAAAACAATTGATTTAGAGATTGTTTTTTGATATAATATTTAGCAAGTTAAGAATATTTATTTTAATGATTGCAGTCCTACTTGAAAAAAATAAATATTATGATAAAATTACTATAGGAAATAATATTTTAGAGGTGTATTAATGAAGAAACTGTTTTTAATTGTTTTATGTATAATGATTGCTACTGCGTTTACCGCATGCAGTAATATTTTTGGTGTAGGAGAGGTAGAGCCTTTGTCGGCACCAGGAATTTCTGTGCCAACACCGCAGCCTTCCACAGAGCCAGAGCTTGCAAAAGAGGGAGAAGTGCTTGTTAAAGCAAATGGCGATGGAATTAATATTAGAAATGCACCAAGTACAGAAGATACAGAGATTGTTGGTACAACAATTAATGGAGATCATTTTCCATATACTGAGAATTTAGAACTTGATGGATGGTATCAAATAACTTATAAAAATCAAGTTGCTTATATCACAGCAAATTATTCTGAACTGGTTTGGGTAGAAAGTGATGAAGTTGCACTTGTGTTATCGCCATACTCTTATGCACAAGATGCTACGGATAGCAGTGAAGATACAGACAGCAGCACAGATAGTAGCGAAGAATAAGAGTTTTGCTTATTTTGGAGGTATAAATGAATATTTTAGTAGTAGGCGGGGGACACCTTGGCAGAAAAGTTGCTGAGGAGCTTGACAAACTTAATCATGAGGTCGCATTAATTGAAGAAAATGAAGACAAGTTAGCTTTATTAAATCCTAAATTTGGCGGCGTTACTTTTTTAAGCTTTCCCATGGATATTTCAAACTTGAAAAATGCAGGAATTGAAAGCTGTGATGCAGTTGCTGTTACTACATCAGATGATAATTTAAATATCACTGTAGGACAAATTGCAAAAAACATTTTTGGTATAAACACAGTTGTTGCAAGAATTTCAGATCCATTTAGAGAAACTATATTTGAAAGCTTTGGGCTAAAAACTGTATGCCCTACAAATATGTCGGGAGAGTCTATTATTTCTGCCATGACATCACCATATGATATGCAAAAAATCTGTATTGGAACTAATATGGTATCCTTCAGAGTAGAAGCAGTCGATAGAAAATTTGTAGATAGAAAAGTATCTTCAGTTAAGTGTGAAGATAATGAAATGGTGTTTGGTGTAGTAAAAGAAAATTGTAGTTTTTTTCTTAAAACACCTGATACATCATATGTGTTAATGCATGGTGACAGCTTGGTTTATGCAAAGAAGATTGACTGATAAGTTTTATTTTAATATATAAATAACGAAATGGAGTGCTGGTATGAGAGTTGTAATTGCCGGTGGCGGAAAAATAGGAATGAATTTAGCAAGGGAAATGCTTGAGAAAAGGCATATGGTAAGCCTTATTGAAAGAGATAAAATAAGGTGTGCAAAACTTGCAGATGCACTTGATGTAGAAATTATTTGTGGCGACTGTACAACGGTAAGCGTTTTAGAAGCAGCAGAAACATACGATACTGAGTGTTTTATGGCAGTAACGGGAAGTGACCAAGATAATTTAGTGGCATCACAACTTGCGAAAAATTATTTTAGGGCAAAAAAAGTTATTGCTAGGTCTAGTAATCCTAAAAATATTGAAACTTTTCAGCTTTTAGGCGTTGATTATACTGTTAGTAGCACAGAAATAATTACAAAGCTTATAGAGCAAGAGGCAAACCTTACTCATATGCACCTACTTGCTTCGCTAAATAAAGGCAAGGCATCAATTTGTACTATGGTCTTACCGCCAGAAACAGTCTATAATGATGTAGCGGTTAAAGAAATTAAATTTCCGCATGGCACACTACTTATTTCTGTGGTGAGAAATGAGGAATTAATTATCCCTAATGGTGCTACCGTTTTAAAAAAGGGAGATGAGTTAGTTGCGGTATGTGAGGATAAATCCCAGAAACCTTTAACAAAATTACTTGCAGAAGTTAATAGATAATGTAAAAATTGCTGAAATTAAAAATAATTATCATTTTTATATTTACAAAAATAAAAAACTATGGTATAGTTTGAAATGTCAAAAACATTGATACAGTCTAGGAGGATTAATTGTTTATGCCAGTAAGAGAAAATTACAGCAGGAAACGTCTTGCAATTATAGAAACATTAAAATCAACAAATACACACCCTACTGCCGAATGGATTTACAGTAAATTAAAACCTGAGTATAATGATTTAAGCTTAGGTACGGTTTATAGAAATCTTAAAAAATTCTGCACAGACAATAAAATTGTGAGTGTAGGTGTGCATAATGGACAAGAGCATTTTGATGCAAATGTAAATCCACACAGCCACTTTGCTTGTGAGAATTGCGGAGCTATAATTGATATTGACAAAACATTTTTTACCTTAGACCAAATAAATAGCTTATCAAATGAATATGGTATTCAAGTTTTAAGACACGATGTAATGTTTCATGGTATATGCAATGCATGCCGTGATAAAAAAATAATAAATTAATTTGGAGGACAATTTTATGAAAAAATTCAGATGTATGGTATGTGGCTATGTTCACACAGGAAACGAAGCACCAGAGGCTTGCCCACAATGTAAGGTTCCAGCTTCAAAGTTTGAAGAGATGACAGGCGAAATGACATGGGCTGCAGAGCATGTTATTGGTGTTGCTCAAGGTTCAAGCGAAGACATTATGGCTGATTTAAGAGCAAACTTTGAAGGCGAATGCACAGAAGTTGGTATGTACCTTGCAATGTCAAGAGTAGCACACAGAGAAGGCTATCCTGAAATCGGTATGTACTGGGAAAAAGCTGCTTTAGAAGAAGCAGAACATGCAGCAAAATTTGCAGAGCTTTTAGGTGAGTGTGTAACAGATAGCACAAAGAAAAATCTAGAGCTTAGAGTTGAAGCTGAAAACGGCGCAACAGCAGGTAAATTTGACCTTGCAAAACGTGCTAAAGAAGCAAATCTTGATGCAATTCATGACACAGTTCATGAAATGGCAAAGGATGAAGCAAGACACGGAAAAGCTTTTGCAGGTCTACTACAAAGATATTTTGGATAATTAGGAATATACTCTTTAAAACAGCAAGAATTATCTTGCTGTTTTCCTTTTTATGACAAAATGTAACTGTTTATGTCAATTTAGAACAAAGAATAATACACATTATATAGATATATTATGGTAAAATATGCAAAAATGTAGTTGATTTAATAAATTTGCTTGATTTTTATATTATTATATGGTAAAATGCATTTAATGTTTTGTAACAATTTTGTTTTTGGTATGATAAAAACAATGATATATATAAATTATGAATAAATTAGGTGTTTACATATGAAGAGAATTTCAGCAATTTTTATGGCGGCGTTATTCTTATTTTCAGTTAGTATAGTTGTATTTGGTGAAGAAGTAGAAGATGTCCGTGATTATGAATATGATGGCTTTTTAAACCATCAACTTGAAAATATTTCTGTGGAAAAAGGAAAAGATGCAGCTTCTGATATGATAAATAGAAGTTTGCAGGTTTTAGCCCCAAATCAAATTGCCAAGGCAAGTACTGCCGATATGTTGGTAGAGCTTGAAGAAGAGCCTTTACCTCTTGCAGATGCTCCAGCACAAACAACAAATGTCAATTTTGTGTCAGTGACGGCGCTTTGTGCTGTTGCGTTAATATTTGTTTGCTTAATTGTGTTTAATTTGCGTAAATCAATTAAAAGAAAAGATAAAAATTCTAATATTATTGTCACTGCTGAAAGAGTGATGGTTCAAAGTAAATAATTTTAGGTGAGCATTAATGCTCACCTATTTTAATATTAAAATAAATATTTTCGGAGGTAATTATGAAAAAAGCGTTGATTTTTCATGGAGGATGGGACGGACACGAACCAAATTTAGTTGCAAATAGGTTTGCAGGGCTTTTACGTAAAAACGGTTATGAGGTAGAGGTAAGCGACAGTTTGGACTGCTTAGCAGACCTTGATAAGCTTATGGAGCTTGACCTTATAGTTCCATGTCATACTATGGGCGAAATTAAAGAGGAATATGTGAAAAATTTAGAAGTTGCTATAGGTGCAGGTGTTGGGCTTGCAGGTTGCCATGGTGGAATGTGCGACTCTTTTAGAAACAGCACACAGTGGCAGTTTATTACAGGTGGTCAGTGGGTAAGCCATCCGGGTGGAGATGGAATAAATTACACCGTAAACGTTAACAGAAATTCGTCTTCAATAACAGAGGGTATAGAGGATTTTCCTGTTTGCAGTGAGCATTATTATTTGCATGTTGACCCATCAATTGAAGTGCTAGCAACTACAAGATTTCCTTCAGTTTCTTATTATCACATATCAAACAAACCTGTTGATATGCCTGTTGTTTGGACAAAATATTGGGGTAATGGTAGAGTTTTTTACAATTCTCTAGGACATCACGACGATGTGTTTGACAATTCTCCATCAGCAGAAACTTTAATGGAGCGTGGAATGCTTTGGGCAGGAGAGGGCAAACAGTTTGCACTAGACAATAACTTGACAGTTGACAGATTTTTAAATTCTGCAAAAATGTATTAATTTAGGAGGATGTTATGAAAAATATCGGAATAGTTGGAATAGGTGATATAAGCTCAATTTATCTTGAGAATATCACAAACATGTTTAAAGAAATTCAAATAGTTGCGGTGTGTGATCTTATAAAATCAAGGGCGCAGGCAGCAAAAGAGAAATATAATATACCAAAAATTTATGACACTATGCATGAGCTTTTTGCAGATGATGAAATTGATATAGTATTAAACCTTACAAGACCATATGAGCATTTTGATGTATCAAAAGCAGCACTTGAAAGCGGAAAGCATGTATACAGCGAAAAACCACTTGCTGCAACATATGAAGAGGGTAAAAAACTTGTTGAGCTTGCTAAAGAAAAGAAGCTTTTAATAGGTGGTGCGCCTGATACGTTTTTGGGAGCGGGAATTCAAACTTGTAGAAAGCTTATAGAGGATGGCACAATTGGTGAAGTGATAGGTGCGGCGGCATTTATGATATGCAGAGGGCACGAGAGCTGGCACCATGACCCTGAGTTTTATTATAAACATGGTGGTGGACCTATGCTTGATATGGGACCATATTATTTAACTGCACTTACAAATTTAGTAGGTGGAGTGAAAAGCGTGACAGGAATTGCAAAAACTTCATTTCCTACAAGAACAATTACAAGTAGTGAAAAGTTTGGTGAGGAAATTAAAGTTGATGTGCCAACATATGTAACAGGAATTATGGAGTTTGAAAATGGGGCAGTGGGCACAATTTTTACAACATTTGATGTTGTAAGTAACTCGCAAGCAAGATTTGAAATTTATGGTACAAACGGCACACTTGTAGTCCCCGATCCAAATTTCTTTAGTGGCACTATAAAGCTTCTTCACAGAAAAGATAGCGAATATAAAGAAATGCCACTTATGTTTGGTTATAAAGAAAACAGTAGAGCCTTGGGGCTTGCAGATATGGCAAAAGCGCTTGATACAGGAAGAGCGTGCAGAACAACATATAAACAAACACTTCACGTTTTAGAGATAATGGAAAGCTTTAATATAAGCAGTGATTTAAGAAGAACTGTAGACCTAGAAACAAGCTTTTCAAAAGAAGCTATAATGAAAATTGGTGAAAAACCTGGTGTTTTAGATTAATAATAAAAAGAAGCTGTGACGGAAATGTAATTTAATTCCGTTACAGCTCATTTTTTTATTTCAGTAGCTTCTCCATGACCTTAATTAGTTCTTGAGTTTTTTTATCTATGTCGCCTTCTTGGGCGGCATTTTTTATGCAACTCTCAATATGAGAAAATAATACTTCTTTATTTGCCCTTGCAAGTACAGCCTGTGTTGCCATGAGCTGTGTCGAAATGTCTATGCAATATCTGTCTTCATCTATCATGCTCAAAATTCCATCTAGCTGACCCCGAGCAGTTTTTAATAGACGTGTAATTTGCTTTTTGTCGGCCTTCATACTATTTCCTCAATTGAAACTACTTTGTAGCCGGCATCTGTAATTGTTTTTGTTAGTACATCTTCTGTGATATCTTTTGTAAGTGTAACTTTAGCCGAATTGTTCTCAAGTGACACCGTTGCACTAACACCATCGATTGCATTTAGTACATCATTTACACGTCCTGTGCAGTGGCTACACATCATACCTTCAATAAAAATATTTTTCTTCATAATATTCTCCTTTTTAATTTCAATTTTTGATAAGCTTGGCTTATGAGCTTTAAAGAGTTTTAGTCTAAGTGCATTTGTTACTACACAAAGTGAGCTAAGACTCATGGCAGCAGCGGCTATCATAGGATTAAGTTTAAATCCTAAAAGAGTGTAAAAAACGCCTGCTGCTACTGGTATGCCGATAGTATTGTAGAAAAATGCCCAAAACAGATTTCCTTTAATATTGTTAATAACTGCTTTTGAAAGCTTAATTGCGGTCACAGCGTCCAATAAATCGCTTTTCATCAGTACCATATCCGCACTGTCTATCGCAATATCCATTCCAGCACCTATTGCAATGCCTACATCTGCTCGTGCTAAGGCTGGAGCGTCGTTAACTCCGTCTCCTACCATGGCTACTTTTTTACCTTCTTCTTGAAGTTTACGCACAACAGCTTCTTTATCTTGTGGTAGCACATCGGCAATAATGTCGGTGGCATCAACTTGTTTTGCAATTGCCAATGCAGTTCTTTTGTTATCACCTGTTAGCATTATGACGTCAAGTTTCATTTCTCTTAGCAAAGAGATAGCTTTTTTACTTGTTGGTTTTACAGTGTCAGCTACAGCAATGACGCCTATTACAGTATTATCTTCGCAAAAGAATAAAGGTGTTTTGCCTTCATCTGATAAGGATATAGACATGTCTTTTACCCAATCATTTATTAAACTGTATTCTTCAAGCAGTTTTTGGTTTCCTGCAATTACTGTTTTATTATCAATATCACCGATAACAC
The DNA here is from genome assembly GCA_964370405.1 of uncultured Eubacteriales bacterium. Classification (GTDB taxonomy): domain Bacteria; phylum Bacillota; class Clostridia; order Oscillospirales; family Acutalibacteraceae; genus SIG603. The sequence continues at coordinate 16,215 of CAYJJB010000016.1, forward strand.
CTTTTCCAGGGACTGAGCGGTAGTTTAAAACTTCACTAGCTGTAAAATTTTTCTTTTTTACATAGTCATTAACTGCGCTTGCCAATGGATGCTCTGAAAAACGCTCTATAGAATATGCTGTTTTTAACAAATAATCGTTTGTAAACCCATCACAAGCAAAAATATCCGTAACTTGTGGTTTACCCTTTGTGATAGTGCCAGTTTTGTCTAAGACTACTGTATTGACATGATGAGCAATTTCTAATGCTTCACCTGACTTTATTAAAATACCGTTTGATGCACCAACACCAGTTCCTACCATAATTGCCACAGGTGTTGCAAGTCCTAAAGCGCAAGGACAGGATATAACAAGTACAGCTATAGCTGTAGAAATTGAAAAAGCAACGCTTTCGCCTGCAATGAAAAACCAATAGGTAAATGCTAAAAGCGAGATTAGCATTACAACAGGAACAAATACACCACTTACTTTATCAGCAAGTTTTGAGATAGGTGCTTTACTGTTTCCTGCCTCTTCAACAAGCTTAATGATTTGAGAAATAGTGCTGTCCTGAGCTAATTTAGTCGCCTTAATCTGTAAAACACCTGTACCGTTTGTACTTGCAGATAAAACATTATCGCCCACTTGCTTTTCAACTGGAATACTCTCACCTGTCAGCGCAGATTCATCCATAGAGGAATATCCTTTTATAACTACTCCGTCAACAGCCGACTTGCTTCCAGGTTTAATAATAAGAATGTCGCCTACTGCAATTTCTTCAACTAAAACCTCTTCTTGGATATCGCCATTTAAACGAATTGCGGTTTTTGGGCTTAAGTCCATAAGCTTTCGTATAGCCTCTGTAGTTTTGCCTTTTGAACGAGATTCAAAATATTTTCCCAGAGTGATTAAAGTGAGAATAGTTGCGGCAGATTCAAAATAAATATCATGCATATAAGAATGAACCATATGGGATAAATCGTAATTTTGTCCATAACTTATCATGTAAATTGCAAGTATGCCATATATAAAGGAAGCTCCTGAACCGACAGCGATAAGTGAATCCATATTAGGTTTAGCTTTTATTAGCTTTTTAATGCCTACTATAAAGTAATTGCGATTTACAAATAAGATGGGGAGGCAGAGCAAAAACTGCGAAAATGCATTAATGACAGCATTTTTTTCTCCTAAAAAAATGTCGAAAATTGGAAGACCCATCATAGGCCCCATAGATATATACATCAGTGGAATTAAAAATGAAAATGAAATCCATAAGCGAAATTTCATTTCACTGCTTTTATTCCTAGTATTATCCGTTTCAACTGTTTTAAAATTTGGCTTGTTCTTAAGCGTTGTAGGATAGCCAGCCTTAGTTGCTGCATTGCAAATATCTTGGCTACTAATCATGTCATCATCAAAATCTACTTGCATAGAATTTGATAAAAGCTGGACATTAACTTTACTGACACCTGATAATTTTGATACGGCAGAGTCAACATGAGAAGAGCAAGCAGAGCAGGTCATTCCACTTATGTCAAATAATTCTGTTTTATTCATAAAATATCCTTTCTTTAAAATTATGATACCCCACGGGGGTGCGGTGTATTATCAGTTTAGCAGATTAGAATTTCTTTGTCAAGCATATCCACTTTTTGCATTAGACTAGTAAATACAAAAAAAATAAAAAGTAGGGGCGGCCCTGTGTGACCGCTCCTACAATTTTTATGCGTTGTTTCAAAATTATTCCGCAAATGGTGATACTTCAAAGTAAGTTAAATCTCTGTCATTATCTGTGCCCTGCACCCAGTATTCATCTTTGACTAAATGTAAAGTTTTTTGGGAATTTCCACCAGCAGAGGCATAGTCACCAAGAATTTCAAGATTGATGTTTATTAAAGGAAGTCCTGTAATTGCATCTTGTTCGCTATAACGAGCAAAACCTGTGTCTATAACATTGCCATCTTCGTCATAGCAGTTTACTTCTCCGCCTGACATTATCTCAAGTACATAAAATCCAAGGTTATCATCTGGCGCCATCCAAAAGCCAGAATAATCACTTAAACTACCGACTTCTTCTGTTATCACTCCGTCGACAGGTGGCACTTCTTGATGATTTTCAGACTCGTTAATATCTTGTGAAATATCACTTGAAACATCACTAGCATTTTCATTTGACGGTGTAGAACAAGCAACAAGCAAGATGCTAAAAATGCAAGCTAGGAACAATAGGAGCGATTTGTATTTCATAAATATGCCCTCCATTAATTAGGGTAAAAGTATCCGTCTAAGCTATTTAAATAAAGAAGTACAACATCACCATAGGTTTCAATACGTCCAGTCACATATGAATTAGTTTCGTCATCATACAGTTCAAATGCACCGTTTGTATTGTCATAGTAATATCCACCTGTAGATGTTGAGGTTGCATCATCTAAATGATAAGAATTATCGTCATAGAATGAATAAATTATTTCGCCATAAACATAATACCAATCTCCAAGCAATGAAACTTCGTCATAATCTAGGGAGTCAAATGTATCAATCCATACATAAGTACCATCAGAACCATTTACGAAAAGAGTTGGTGTGCTACCACCAAAATCAAGAGAAACAGAGGAGATGTATACTCCGTTAGAATATAAATCGATTAGTCCGTTTTGATAGAAATATTGTCCGTAACTTGTGCTCTCAGGTGTGGCTAGTGCAAATGTGCCGTTATCGCCAAAAGAATAGGTTGTTTCGGCAGTGCTGTTTTCCCAAACACCAATAAGTGCACGAATATAATCATCTTCACTTAAAGTGTTGGTGTCTTGCGACTGAGGGTCTGGAGTAGGTTCAGGCTCGGCGGTGGGTTCAGGTTCCGTAGTAGCCTGTGGAGATTCTGTGGGGTCTGGCTCTTCTGGTGTGCTAGTTTGGCTTTCGGCTGCACTTGAAGAATCACCATCATCCGAAGGAGGTGTAACAGTGACTTGAGTGCAAGCAGTAAAAGCAAAAGCGATAATCAATAAGAGCACGGTCAAATTTGCAAGTTTTTTAGTTATTGTTTTCATATTATTCCCTCCAAATATATTTATTATATACATTTTATCATATATGCCATGAAATAACAAGTGAGTAAATAGATAAAATTTAAATAAAAAATAAGAATTTCAAAAAATAATGGACATGCAAAAAGCATGTCCAAAATTAGTTATAATATTATAGTTAAGGCAAAATGTTTCCAGCACTTCGATAAATTTCGTACCACTGTTCGCGGCTTAAATTTACCTTAGATGCATCCATCATTTCTTTAAGTCTTGATGGTTTCGTTGTACCTGTGACAACTTGCATATTAGCAGGATGTCTTAAAATCCAAGCAGTTGCAATACATGTTTTTGTAACTGAAAATTCTTTTGCATATTTTTCTAAAACTTCGTTAAGCTCTGGATATTTTTCACAGTCTATAAACACGCCTTCAAAAAATCCATACTGCATAGGAGACCATGCTTGAATTGTAATGTTATGAAGTCTGCACCATTCTAAAACAGAGCCATCACGCACTATAGTTGCGTCATTTTTCATATTTACATTAAGACCAGCATCTATAAGACCTGTGTGAGCAACACCAAACTGAAGTTGGTTTGCAACTATTTTATTTTTTAAAGCAGAATTTAAAAGCTTCATTTGCATGGGGTTTTGATTGCTAACACCAAAATGACGAACTTTACCGCTTTTTTCCAAAATTTCAAAAGCACTTGCAACTTCTTCAGGTTCCATTAAAGTATCGGGGCGGTGCAACAATAAAATATCAAGATATTCAGTATTTAAGCGTTTAAGAATGTTGTCAGTTGAAGTTAAAATATGTTCTTTTGAAAAGTCAAAAAAACCTTTTCTAATGCCGCATTTTGATTGAAGTATCATTTTTTCTCTGATAGATGGGTTCATTCCAACAGCTTTTGAGAAAGCAATTTCAGACTCTCCACCGCCGTAAATATCCGCATGATCAAAGAAATTTACGTCGTTTTCCATAGCGGTATCAACTAAAGATAAAATATCATTTTTCTCCATATTGCTAATACGCATACAACCAACTGCGATTGCCGGGACTTCTAAAAAACTACTGCCAAGTTTGAATTTTTTCATTTTAACACTCCCTTAAATTAATAATTTACATGGATTCTGGTACACCTATTTTAAACATGCTAAGCACGTTTTTGAGTACAATTTTTGTTGCAGTGCAAAGGTATAGCCTTGCATACATAAGAGCTTCGTCTTCACCTTTTACCCTGCAAGCATTGTAAAATTTGTGGAAAAGAGTTGCGATATTGTGAACATAGCGTGTAATTCTTGATGGGTCATTATCTTTTGCTGCATTTATAATCTCATTTGTATAAGCAGAGATATTTCTAATAAGCTCCATTTCTTCATTTGAAGTTAGTAGTTTAAGTTCATCGACAGTGCATGCCTTAGGTGTAATTCCGTCTTGAGAAAGCGCTTTTAAAATGCTGCAAATCCTTGCATGGGCATACTGTACATAGTATACAGGGTTTTGTGAATCTTCACTTATTGCAAGTCCCAAATCAAAATCACAGTGAGAGTTTGGCTCACGTAAGTTAAAGAAGAAACGTGCTGAATCAATTGGCACTTCTTCTAAAAGAGTAGATAGAGTAATTGCCTTACCACTTCTTTTTGATACTTTTATAATTTCATTTTCACGCACAAGTCGTACCATTTGCATAATTACAACTTGCAGTCTTTGGGCATCGACATCAAGGGCTGTAAGAGCAGCTTTCATTCGTGATACATATCCATGATGATCAGCGCCTAAAACATCAATTGCAACATCGTATCCACGGGTAACAAGTTTTCCATAGTGGTATGCGATATCAGGTACAATATAAGTTGGAACGCCATTTGCACGTACCAAAACTATATCTTTGTCGCAACCGTATTCTGATGCCTTAAACCATGTAGCTCCATCTAGTTCATAAGTTAAGCCCTTGTCTTTAAATGTTTGAACTATTTCTTGTGCTGCACCGCTGTTATGAAGAGTGCTTTCTAAAAACCAATTATCATAATGTATGCGGTAAGTGCCTAAATCTCGCTCTAAAGCTGCGATGTTAAGCGGTAGGGCATAGTCTACAAGTGCTTTTTTGCGAAGAGTTTCATCTTCGTTTACAAATTTATCGCCATGAATTTTAGAAAAGTTTTCTGCATGGTCAATTATATCTTGTCCATGGTATGCATCCTCTGGCATTTCTATTTTGTCATTATATATTTGAAGATAACGCACATTTAATGAGGTTGCAAATTTTTCAATTTGATTTCCTGCGTCATTGACATAAAATTCTCTATTAACTTCAAATCCTGCACATGATAAAACACTTGCAAGACAGTCGCCAACAGCTCCGCCTCTTGCATTTCCTATGTGCATAGGACCTGTAGGGTTTGCAGACACAAATTCAACTAACACTTTTTTGCCTTTTCCAAAATCGCTTTTTCCGTAGTCTTCATCTAAAGTATTTACATCAATAAGCACATCAGCATAAAAGCTTGGGCTTAAAAAGAAGTTTATAAATCCTGGTCCTGCAATTTCACAGCGCTCAAAATAGCTGTTTGATAAATCTAAATTTTCTACGATGGTTTGAGCAATTTTAGGTGGAGCTTGTCTAAAGGCTCTTGCTCCAACCATAGCGATATTTGTAGCCCAGTCGCCGTGAGTGGTATCTGCGGGAACTTCTAAATTAAAATTTGGAAGCTCAGCATTTGGAAGCTGTTCATTTGTTATTGCTGCATTTACAGAATTAATAATAATATTTTTGAGTTGCTCTTTTGCAATATCTACTTTTTTTGACATGTTTTTACTCCGTTCTTTTTAGCTGTTATCTTTGCACACTTCAATTAAAAGACTATTTTTACTTGCAAGAGAAGAGTCTATATCAAGTGTGTAATTTACTTCAAGTTTACCGCCTGTGTCGGTAAGGTCGTTTTTGAGAATACTGGTAAATACACCAAGATTCATAGTGCCGTACTCTGTGTCATAAACACAGTTATGTCTTTTACCTTTTTCTAGTATAAGTTTTGTTTGTGAGCCTGATTTCATCATAGTTAATCTGTTTTGACCATCAATTTCTAAAGTAGCAGTTTGGAATTTTTTTGGATTGTATTCATCATATTCCTTATATGAAATATATCTCTTTCCATCTTTAGTAAGGTATGAACCAAGTGTGTTCACCTTAACCTCGCCTTGGTCATCGTCAAATTTTTGAGTGCCTATAATTGAAATTAAATAATTTTCTTTTTCCATTTTTTTCTCCGTTTCCAAAATCAGTACTGCTCAATGTCTATCCTATAGGCATTTTCGGCAATGGGTTTTCCAATGAAAATTTCAGCAACATTTAAAAAGCCATCAACGCTGTCGCTCAAATAATACTCAGTTTTTGCATCGTGATTTTTATCACTCATTAAATTTTGCTGTTTTAATACACTTGCACAGTGTCGTGCAGTCTCTTTTCCACTATCAATTAATAGCACATCTTCTCCTACTATATCACCAATAATTCCTTTTATTATGGGGAAATGTGTACAGCCCAAAATTATAGTGTCAACACCCTCTTCTTTTAAGGTTTTAAGATATCTTTTAGCAACAAGTTTTGTAACTTCATCATCTCTTGATACAAATCCGTTTTCTACCAAAGACACAAATAGGGGACAGGCTTGCCCAAAAACCTCTATTGCATCATCTAAATTATGTATAGCATTTAAAAAAGCATTGCTTTTTATTGTGGCATTAGTACCAAGCACACCAACTTTTTTGTTTTTGGTGCCTTGCACCGCAGCGTTTGCAGTTGGTGAAATTACGTCAATATAAGGAATGTCTAAGCTGTTTCCAATATCGCTGCAACCTGAACTGACAGTGCCACAGGCTGCAACAATGGCCTTAACATTATTTTTAAGCAGAAAATTTATATCTTGTACCGCATATTTTCTTATAGTTTCACGACTTCTAGTTCCATAAGGTACTCGACTTGTATCGCCAAAATATAAGATACTTTCATTTGGCAATGTTTTTTTAATTTCCTTAACAGCAGTAAGTCCTCCTAAGCCAGAGTCAAATACTCCTATAGCTCTGTTATCCATTTCTTCCTCCGTGAAGTTAAAATTTTTAGTACATCAGTTCGCATTCTCTAAAGCGTACTGTATTAATGTTTCAACAAGTTTTTCCGAACTCACACCAACACTTTCCCAAAGTTTTGGATACATACTTATTGGAGTGCAGCCAGGTATGGTATTTATCTCGTTTAAAATAATCTTATTATTTTCAGTTAAGAAAAAGTCTACTCTTGAAAGTCCACTACATCCAAGATATCTATAAGCCTTTATGGCAATACGTCTAATTTCATCAGAAATTTCTTGTGGTATATTTGCAGGAATTATTGTTTGAGCAACTCCGTTTTTATATTTATCATCGTAATCATAAAATTGTGCACCAGCACTTATTTCACCTACGGGTGATGCAAAAACATTGCGGTTTCCGTATACCGCACATTCAAGTTCTCTACCAACAATTGCTTCTTCAACAACAATTTTGCTGTCATGAGCACTTGCAAGTGCCACAGCGTTGTCAAGCTCTTCGGGACAGTTTACCTTGCTAACACCAAGTGATGAACCAGAGTTTGCAGGTTTAACAAAAACAGGAAAATCAAACCTTGCAGAGATTTTATTCATTATTCCATTTCTGTCAGCGGTATATCTGTCAGAATAAAACCATAAATAATGTGCCTGCGCAATATTTGCTGTGCTTAAAAGTGCATGTGCAATTGCCTTATCCATGCAGACTGCAGAAGCCGTGGTTTTGCTTCCTATATATGGAATACCAGAAAGCTCAAACAAACCCTGAATTGTGCCGTCTTCACCATTTTTTCCATGCAAAATAGGTGCAACAACATCAATTGGTATGATTTGAGTTTTACTTTCTGAAAAAACAACTAATCCACTGTTTTGACGGCATGGGCTTAACATGGCACTTTGGTTGGTAGGAGAGTTTACCCATGTGCCGTTTTCAATATTTTCCACAGGTCCATTATATAAAAACCAAGCACCTGTTTTAGTAATGCCTACGGTTTTTACATTGTATTTGTGTGGGGGTAGGTTTCTTATAAAAAATGAGGCGGAGATAAGTGAAATTTCATATTCGCTTGAAACTCCTCCAAAAATTACTGCAATAGTTTGTCTTGATTTCATAATAAATCAAATCCTTTCGCTTAATAATTATTATAGCTAATAAATTAGTCAAGTACCACAAGTATAGCATAAAGTTAGTTATTATTCAATAATTATGCAAAAAAATTAAGGTGTAGTTATAATATAGAAATAAAACCCAATACTTACACTAATTTTAGCCATAGTACTGGATTTTATTACTTAGTTTTTTAATTTAATAAATATTCATAATAGTTAGTGTCCAAAATCCTTGCTGAATTTAAAAATAACTGTGAAACATATTCAGACATGGCACTTACCTCTTCAGGGCTTACGGTTTGACCTTCAAAAACTGTTGCTTCATTTGTGTTTGAATTAAACATAAATTTATCAGTAATATAGCTTCTGTCTGCAAACATTACAAGCGCTTGACTGTCTGATAAAATATCTTGTCCTATGTAAAGTCTTGAATCATATTCCAGTCCAAATAAATTTGAAAGTGTGGGTGCAATGTCAAGGCTTGATGAATATTTGTCAGAAATAACAGGTTCTGTCATTTCGCTATTCCAAAGAATAAAAGCATTCTCATATAATTCAAATGTGTTTTCTAAAGTTTCTACTCCACGAAGCTCTGCGTATTGCTCATCTGTAAGTCCATAAGGGTAGTGGTCGCTACTTAAAGCAATTACAGTATCATCAAGTTTGCCAGCTGCATCGAGCTGGCTTAAAAGCTCAGTCAAAGCATACTCAAGTTCTAAATTGCACGAGATATACGCTTTTACAGCTTCTGAATATGGCAAATCGGCGACGGCATCCCTGTTCTTATAAGCCATCATGTTACCCATAAAATTATATTCCAAATGTCCGCTTACAGTCATGTAGTATACACTGAAATTTTCAGCATTAATATAATATGGTGTAGACTGAGTGATAAGCTCTATATCGGACTCAGGCCACTGGTCGGTAATTTCTAAACCATGTCCTTTTGCATAAAATTCATAACCCATGGTAGGGTATGATTTATCCCTATTATAATAAGAATAGCTATGGTTATGAAAAGCATAGCTTTCATAGGCTAAGCTATTAAACTGATTACCAAAAGCAAATGGCATGTAATTATCAGCAACTCTTGTATAGCTCCACACACCACTTTTTGGAAGTAGCCCTGTGGTGGCAACATATTCGCCATCAGATGTACTAACGCCCCAAATAGGTGTGTAAAAATTGGTAAAATTAAAACCTTCTGTTTGCATTTTATATAGAGTAGGTGTAAGGTTTTCATCTATAAAATAAGGTGTAAAACCTTCTGCTGTAATTAAAATTAAGTTTTTTCCCTCAAACATTCCTGTATATTCATTTTCCATAGTAGGTGTTCTTTGTGAAAAAAACTCATTCATAGAAAGATAGGTAGCATCAGTTTCTTCCATATTAAATGTAATATCCATTACTTGGCTCTCATACACTATTGGTTCGGGTGTTTGAGTGGGTGCCAAGCTTGGTGCCACTGTAGGACTAGGAGCTGGGGTAGGAGTGCTTTCTTCTTCCATGGAAAGTATGGTTACATCGGTCTCACCAATGAACTCTTGTCCACCAAAAATAGCAAATTTAATGTCAAGTGCCATGCACATTGGCATGCCGAAAGTACTCATGCTATTTATTGGTACAAATTCGTTTAATAAAAGATATCTTGGGCTATTTAATCCGCTTGTGAAAAACAGAGGTAAAGCAAGGCTTAGTACTGTGCATAGAGAGAATGTACAGGATATTATTATTTTTGGCAAACGATTATATGTTGCACTTAAAAAACATTTTC
>CAYJJB010000016.1:26195-30924 GCA_964370405.1 uncultured Eubacteriales bacterium
TAAAATGTAAAAAGAACTGCTATTTGCGCTAGCATTAAAATATAGGAGTACCAGTATATCGAGAGTGAGTTAATTGCGACTTCGATAAACTCAAAAGCTTTAGTAGCTCCACCTATAGAGGCAATAAAATAAGGAGTGTTAAAAATACTATAGTATATAAGCTGAGATATGTATATAAGGCTTAAACCTACTGAAAAAATTGCTTGAAGAGTAAATGAGAGCTTCTTGTTTTTTATTACACTACCTATAAGTAGCAAAAATAATCCTAAGCTACATGAAAATAAAACCTTATAAATACTAAATCCAGAATTTATGCTAAAGGAAAAAATTATTTCACAAAACAGTGAATAGCAAGTTATAAATATATAAACAAAAGAGCCTGGTAGAATACTACTGGGCTCTTTACGCAAATGTTTCATCGTTATTCCCCCAATTTCTATCAAATTTGATATATTTAATGATATTATAACACAAAAAATATATTTTACAAGAATGAAAATTGAGTATTTTTCACATTTTTACTTTAAGTTTATATCTTTTAGAATTTCTGGGTTTACTTTAAAATTTCTGCTTATATCCATAAGTCCATTAACTTCTTGCTGGACATCAGTAGCTTGAGTATAGCAGTACCCACACACATAGTCTAGGTTTTTTATTGCAGTAGTCAAGCTGTCAAAACGTTTTATAAAATCTTCTTCTGATTTAACTTTATCTCCATATCCCCAACCTGATTGACCGAAGTTTAAAGCTGTTCCACCAAATTCACTGATTATAACAGGTTGTCCGCTATAAGAATAACCGTTTGAAAATGCAGGGTTTGCCTTGTTGTGGTATTTTTTTGAAGAAAGTATGGCATCTTTATCTTTATAATAATTATAAAAAAAGTCTCCGTCAGATTCATAGTCATGTAAGGTGACTATGTCGGTTATACAGTGCTCCCAGCCATCGTTTGAAACAACTGGACGCTCAGCGTCGTACGATTTTGTAAGGTGATAAACTGCAAGGTTAAATTGTTGCTCTTTATAATTTGTCTTAATATTTGGCACGCCCCAACTTTCGTTAATTGGAACCCAAGTTATAATTGATGGATGATTATAATTTTGTTTTACAATTTTAGTCCATTCTTTCATAAATTTGTCAACCGATTTTTCAGAAAACACATAATGAGATGGCATTTCACACCACACCAGCATACCCTTTGTATCGCAGTGGTACAAAAATCTTTCATCTTCAGTTTTTTGGTGCTTTCTAAGCCCGTTGTAGCCCATAGCCATAATTTTATCTATATCTTCAATCAGTGCTTCTTCATTTACAGGGGTAAGGTGAGAGTCTTCCCAGTAACCTTGGTCAAGGATAAGCCTTTGATATAATGGTCTACCATTTAAAAGTATTTGGTTGCCCTCGGTTTTTATTTCCCTCATTCCAAAGTATGAAGATACAAAGTCAAGTTTCTCATCTTTGCTATATAAAGTAAAGTTAATATCGTAAAGTGCTGGGTTTTGTGGGGACCAAAGTTCAATTTGCCAAGGCAGCTTGTTGCTTGAGATATCAATTTTAACAGAAAAATAAGCATCGTTTAGCTTTTTGGTGCATGTTGTGATATGGGTGTCTTTAAATGAAATATCAATTTTAATATCTAAATTATCAGAGTTTATAGCACTTCCTTCAATCATTACAGAGTTATCGCTTATACTAGGAGTGATTTTAACATGCTCTAAGTGACTATGATTTATATTTTCAAGCCAAACAGATTTCCAAATTCCTGTGGTTTGAACATACCAACAAGCAAAACTTTTTTCAGTAAAGCGCTGCTTTCCACGTGCTTGCTCACGACTTTTACTGTCCTCAATTTTTACTATAATATCATTTTTACCAAGTTTTAAACTCTTGCTAATGTCAAAACTAAAACGAGAATAAGCTCCCTCGTTAAAGCCTATGAATTCTCCGTTAACCCATAGCTTTGTTAAATAATCACTACCTTCAAAATGAAGCAAAGTACAGTTTTTGCTCCATGCTTCATCAATATCGATAGTTTTTCGATACCATAAATAGTTGTGCTCTGTTTCATCTTGTATACCACTAAGCTTTGTTTCATAAGTAAATGGTACATTTATGTCGTGCTGTTTTGTAAAGGTTTCACTCCAGTTTTCATCTTCACCAATATTCTCATCATCAAAGGCAAAGTCCCATATTCCGTCAAGTAATTTATAAGAATTTCTTACAAATTGTGGTCTTGGGTAATTTTTAATGTAAGTCATAAGTGTACATCCTTTCTCGTTGAAGTTTATTTTCTAAATATATAATAAAACTATAGCACTGCGTCTTACAGATTGCAAGTGATATCTTGCAAAAATATGGAGATATTGATATAATATTTTTAGAATGTAAAATTTAGATTAAAAGTAAATTTTACATGAATTTTACATGAATGAGCGAGTACTTTTACAATCTTAATATAAAATTATAAAAAAACAGGAGGTGCAGATGTGAGTAATAAAGAAATTTATTTAGTTGAAGATGATAATAGCATAAGAGAGCTTGTTGTATATACAATGCAAAGTTCAGGATATATAGCAACTGGTTTTGGTGACACAAGAAGTTTTTGGGAGAAAATGAGTACCAATTTACCTGATTTAATTCTGCTTGATATAATGTTACCTGACGAAAATGGGCTTGACATTTTAAAAAAAATTAGAGCATAAAGTGAATTTGAAAACATACCTGTCATAATGCTTACGGCAAAAGGCACTGAATATGATAGAGTAGTAGGTCTTGACATGGGTGCTGATGACTATATTTCAAAGCCATTTGGAATGATGGAACTTATAAGCCGTGTAAAAGCTGTGCTTAGAAGAACTAGTAAAGAGGTTGCAGGTACTGAATATAAAATTAAAAATCTAGTCATGCAAGCGGAAAAGTATGCAGTGTTTGTTGATGATAAGCAAATTGCACTTACTTTAAAAGAGTTTGAACTTCTAAAGCTTCTTATAGAAAATAAAGGAATAGTTTTGAGCCGTGACAGAATACTTGAAAATATTTGGGGCTATGATTTTGATGGAGAAACCAGAACTGTTGATGTGCATGTGAGAACACTGCGCTCAAAGCTTGGAAATGCAGGAGAGCTTGTTGAAACTGTGCGAGGAATAGGGTATAGAATAGGCGGAGTATAAATGAGCATGATTAGTAGAAACGGAGCACATAGGCAATGAAAAAAAGAATTTTTTCAAGTATATTTTTTACAAGTTTTGTTATATCCTTAATTACAGTATTATTTATTGTTTTTTTGATGTATAGTGACAGTGTAGAACTTTTGAAAGAACAAATGAAAGCAGAGCTTGAATATTTAAAAACAGGGTATGAACTTGGTGGAGAAGAATATTTAAAATCACTTGACAGCAGTATAGGTGGAAGAATCACACTTATATCAGATGATGGAAGCGTTGTCTATGATTCTTCTTTTGATGTAACAAACATGGAAAATCATCAAGATAGGGAAGAAGTGAAAGAGGCAAGCCGAAATGGTTTTGGAGAAGCAGTAAGGTATTCGCAGACGAATAGCGAAGATATGCATTACTATGCTGTAAAACTGAGTGATGATAATATTATGCGTATTTCAAACACCACAAGAAGTATGTATAGAACAATTATTTATGCAATGCCATGGATAATAAGTATAACTGCTTTAATAGTAGTTGTTGCCATAATTGTTGCAAATAGACAGTCAAAGTATATATTAAACCCTATAAATAATTTAGATTTTAACAAGCCATTAAATGGCAAGGTTTATGATGAATTGTTACCATTTTTACAAAAGCTCGATAATCAAAATAATGAGATTAAATTAAGAATTGAACAGCTAAATATAAGGCAAACGGAATTTTCTGCAATAATTGAAAATATTAATGAGGGGCTTGTTATTATCGACAAAAATGCAGAGGTACTTGTGTGCAACAATGCGGCAAAAATATTTTGCGGATATGGCGATAATCATACCAAAGGCAAAAGTGTGTATGAACTTAATAAGGCAAAAGACTTTAAGAAATCAATTTGCAAATCATTAGAAGGTACACGAAGTGAGTTTAATAAAAATACTGATGACCAGTATCTTAGATACTTTGTAAACCCAGTGATTGTTGATGAGAAAATTTTAGGTGCAGTAATAATCATAGTAGATGAAACCGAAAAGCAAAATAGAGAGGTTTTAAGGCGAGAGTTTTCTGCAAATGTATCGCATGAACTTAAAACACCGCTTACATCAATTTCGGGTTATGCTGAAATTATGAAAAATGGACTTGTAAAAAACGAGGATATGGGGCTGTTTTCGACAAAGATTTATAATGAAGCACAAAGACTTATATTATTAATTCAAGATATTATTAAGCTTTCAAGAATTGATGAAGATAGCGAACTTCCAAAAGATCCGATAGAGCTTTTATCGCTTGCAAGAAGTGTGGAAGAAAGCCTTTTAGATACGCAAAAAAAGGCTAATGTAAATATATATGTAGAAGGAAAACCACAAACCGTGCAAGGTGTTCCCGTAATGCTTGGCGAAATGCTGTACAATCTTTGTGATAATGCGATTAAATATAATGTAGCAGGCGGCATAGTAAGTGTTAATGTTGGACGTGAAAATGGGATGGCAGTAATTAGTGTTAAAGACACAGGTATAGGTATTGCTGAACATGAAAAAGATAGAATTTTTGAAAGATTTTATAGGGTTGATAAAAGC
>CAYJJB010000017.1:0-2088 GCA_964370405.1 uncultured Eubacteriales bacterium
ACAAACACTCACCCCTCAAGCGGTAATTTTCTTAAGAATAAATATGAAATTGTGGTGAATACAACGCTTGTGCAAAGTAGAGTTATGATTTGTGGACTTGCGTTAAATATTATCTGTACACTGTTATCTGGTGCAAGTGCGTAGCTAAATCCAAGTAAACCCGATACAAAGTCGAATACTTGGCTGCCGAATTCTGGTGGGAAGTATGATAAAGTTATAGGTATTCCAAAGATAAACACGAACGCTATTAAGATTAAAATTGAAAATCCGATAAGCTTGCCAAGGCGTTTTATAAACACTGCTAAGGCATATACTGCAGTCATGACGGCAAAGTTTTGTGCGAAATTCAAAACAACTGATAAGAAATTCACTCTGTCATCAAAGCCTAAGGTGATAGATAAAATTTTATCTAAATTTAGTACCGAAAACAATAGAGGAAAAATAGAATTTATCGTGGTGCAAACAAGGGAGATTATGCCAAAAGTCATAAGGGCAGACATGAGGATTTTGTTTCGTGAAAACCCATTTTGCATAAACATCTTAAAATCTTCTGAGAAAGCCGTGGCGCCTACGACTCCCAAAAATATTATTGTGGAAAAATCGAGTGAGTAATTTATACCAAAATTACCTGATGACACGCTAAGGGCAAAAATAATTATAGAGAGTAGCGTCATTCCAGTGAAAATTGCGTAATAAATACCCATGGTTTTTAAAATTGTAAAGACTTGAAACTTTGTTGTCGATAAACTGCTCATAAATTTTTATTCCTTTCTGTAAGTTTTAAAAATAGTTTTTGTAAATTAAGCTGCGAAATTGTCATGTTGTCAGGTATAATGCTAGAAGCAACATCACCTAAAATGTAAGCAATTTTCATTCCAGCTATTTCTTCTACATCAAGAATATGTTTATCCTTAATATACTCATTAATTTCATCATCTTTGCCTGCAATGCTGTAACCCGATGATAAAACGCTTTCTATATTGTCATCAAGCAAAATTTTACCCTCATCAATCAGTACAACATGCTCAATTAAATTTGCAATTTCCTCTATTAAGTGAGTTGCCAAAATTAGTGTGCACTCACTTTTTTCATATTTCTCTAAAAGAGATTTATAGAAAAGCTCCCTGTGGTTTACATCCAGTCCTACAACAGGTTCATCAAAAATTGTGTAAGCACAGTTAAGGCTTAAGGCAATAATGAGTTTTACTATATTTTTATAACCTGTAGAAAGTGCATTAAATTTTTTCTTTAAATTAACTTCAAATTTTTCTGATAATTCTAAAGCTCTTTCCATGTCAAAGTCAGGATAAAACTCTTTAGTCCACTTAAAAAGTGCAGTCACCTTTAAATTAGGGTAGTAGTTTGCCTCACTCATGCAAAATAGAAAATTTCTTGTTTTTTGATTATCGGTCGACGGAATATCATTTATAAAAACATCTCCATTGTCAGCAAAAATCCTGTTTGTTATAAGTTTTATTAAAGTCGATTTTCCCGCACCATTTCGACCTAAAAGTCCATAAATTTTTCCAAATTCAAAATTTACATTTATACTATCTAAGGCGGTTATGTCCTTATAAGTCTTTGTTAAATTTCTGGCTTTAATTCCTGTCATGCTCATACACCCTTTCAATTAATGTTTTAATGTCGTCTTTTGAAAGCCCTAACTTTTGCCCCTCTTTAATAAGAGGCGTAACAAAGTTTTCTCCAAATTTTTTCATTCTTTTATCTGCAATTTTTTTTGTTGCTCCCGATTTTACAAACATTCCAAGCCCTCTTTTCTTGTAGATAATATCTTCGCTCACAAGTAAATTCATTCCCTTTAAAACTGTGTGTGGGTTAATATTTAATAGTGAAGAAATTTCTGTGGTAGAAGGAATTTGATTTTCTTCTTCAAAAATTTTTGTGAAAATACCATCTTCAATCTGTTCTGCAATCTGCATAAATATCGGAACTGCGCTATTCGGATTTAATTTCAATTTTATCAGCTCCTAGTTTAGTTTGTTAGTTAAGTAACTAACTACAATTGCATAATAACATAAGAATTTTCTTTTGTCAATAGGGAATTTTTTTAGTTTATAGTTAAGAATT
>CAYJJB010000017.1:2188-12406 GCA_964370405.1 uncultured Eubacteriales bacterium
ACATAAGAATTTTCTTTTGTCAATAGGGAATTTTTTTAGTTTATAGTTAAGAATTGTTGTGAAATGCTTCCATAAAAGCAAGAGGGCGACAAAACGTCGCCCTCTACACATTTAAATTTGTTTAATCTTTTATCACATTTACAGTACTGTCATTTTCTAAAAGATGCATAAGATATCCATAGCCTTCCTCTGTCATAGAGTTATAATCCACAAACCTCAAAGCCGAACCATTCATGCAGTATCTTAAACCACCCTCTTCTGCAGGACCGTCGTTAAATACATGTCCTAGATGATTTTCACCTGAGCGACTTTTAATTTCAACTCCTGTAAAAATACTAAAATTACTGCCGTTTTCAATTAAAACCTCAGGGGATATAGGTTTTGTAAAACTTGGCCAGCCAGTACCAGAGTCGAATTTATCGGTCGATAAAAATAAGGGTTCACCAGTGACTATATCAACATAAATTCCTACCTCATAATTGTCGTTCAACTCATGTGAAAACGCAGGCTCTGTGGCATCTTTTCGTGTCACATTATATTCAAGCGGACTCAAAGTTTCTTTTATTATTTCATCGCTTGGTGCAGGATAATCTTCTTCATCTACAAGCTCGTCACTCTTATCATTTGATGCGTTTAAATTTATGTGGCAGTAGCCATTAGGGTTTTTCTCTAAATAATCTTGATGATATTCTTCAGCATAGTAAAAGTTGTTAAGGGTAGTAACTTCTACAACAATTTCATCATCATACTGAGTGCGTAAATTTTCTATTACAGCATCAATTTCTGTTTTTGCTTCATCATTTTCATAATAAATTCCAGAGCGATACTGCGTTCCGATGTCATTTCCTTGCTTGTTTAAAGAAGTTGGGTCTACCACTTTAAAGAATTTATTTAAAAGCTCTGTAATAGAAACTTGCTTTGGATCATAAACAACCCGAACCGTTTCGGCATGTCCTGTATTGTCATAAACAACATTTTCATATGTCGGGTTTTCTGTTTTACCGTTTGCATATCCAGATGCTACATCATATACACCTGCAATCCGTGACATATAAGCTTCAACGCCCCAAAAACAGCCTCCTGCAAGATAGATAGATTTTAGATTTTTTTCTTTAATAAGTTCTTCTACATTTACTTCTTCTTTATATACTGTCGCTTCTTCTTTCACTTTGCTGTAACCTCCTCTGTCTGCGCCTGAATTTGCCGAAACGGCAAGTGCGCCTGCGCTAAATACAATTAGCAAAATAATAATTATTACATTTCTTTTTGTATGAAATTTTGGCTTGTTCAAAACTGTCACCTCCAAATATTGTGGCTTTTTCTATCTATACTATACGCTTCTAAGCTCTTAAAATCAATAGTGGTTATTAGTTTTATTTTTAATTTTCTATGAATAATTAGTAAAGAAAACATGTAATTTTTAAATATAATTTTTTTGCAGAATAAATTTATTACAAAATGTAATAGCTATAGAAAATAATGAAAAATCCACCTTAAAACTTAAAAGAATTAAAGTGGAAATTATTCAGTTATATTTTTTTAACACCCTCATACTTTAATTTTGTTGCCATGCCACCACGTATGTGGCGCAAGGCCTTATTTGTATCCAAAACGCTTTTAACATCCTTATAAAGACCATAGTTAAGCATTTTCAAACGGTAACTTACGTCTTTATGCACCGTGCTTTTGCTAACGCCAAACTGTGTAGCTGTCTTTCTTACCGTTGCATTATTTTCTACTATGTAGCGACCAAGTACAGTGGCGCGCTCGTCTACAAAATTATACATATTAACACACCCTTATTTTCTTATGTGTTAATATGTATGCAGGAAAACTTGTTTTAAGTAGTGATTTAGTCAGTATTATTTGAACATTACTTCACGGTTGACATATAGTTTTAAATCAATTACAATTACTTTCATGAAATAAATAAATTAGCCTTTGATTTTGGAGGGATAATAAATGTATAAAAAATTCTTTAAAAGATTTATAGATGTGGTTTTGTCCGCCATAGCAATCATCCTTTTGGCGCTACCCATGATAATAGTTGCGGTTATGATAAAGATTGACTCTAAAGGGCCGGTTTTGTTTAAGCAAAAAAGAGTTGGCCTTCATAAAAAAACGTTTACAATACTAAAATTTCGTTCAATGTCTGCGCAGGCACCAAAAGATTTGCCTACGCATATGCTAGGCGAAAACACTTCTTATATAACAAAGGTTGGAGCGTTTATAAGAAAAACCTCACTTGACGAACTTCCTCAGCTTTTCAATATTTTCATATCACAAATGAGCATAATAGGGCCAAGACCTGCGCTTTGGAATCAGGAGGACTTAATTTCAGAGCGTGACAAATACGGCGCTAATGACATAAAACCAGGGCTTACAGGTTGGGCGCAAATTAATGGAAGGGACGAGCTTCCAATTGATGTTAAAGCGAAACTTGATGGTGAATATGTGAAAAAACTTAGTTTTAAATTTGACGTCAAATGTTTTTTTGGAACAATAAAAAGTGTGCTAAAAAGCGACGGAGTGAAAGAGGGAGGCACGGGAGATAAATGAAAAAAATCCTCATAAGCGGTGCCGATAGCTATATAGGAACAAGTTTTGAAAAGTACATTAAAAAATTTGAAGGTTATGAAACTTACACACTTGATATGATATCAGACAAGTGGCGCGAGGAAAATTTTTCTGATTACGACGTAATTTTTCATGTGGCTGGCCTTGTGCATTTTGATACTAAAAAAATAAGCGAAGAGCGTAAAAAACAGTATTTTAAAGTAAATACAAACCTTGTTTTTGAACTTTCTAAAAAAGCGAAAAATGAGGGTGTTGGGCAGTTTGTTTTTTTAAGCAGCATGAGCGTTTTTGGCGACAATGTAAGGCTTGGAAAAAGTAAGATAATAGATGAAAACACAAAGCCTATGCCTACAAATGTGTATGGAGAAAGCAAACTTTTGGCAGAGGAGAAAATACTGCCACTTAGTGGTGATGATTTTAAAGTGGTGGTGCTTCGTCCGCCCATGGTTTATGGAAAAAACTGTAAAGGCAATTACATCACTTTATCAAAATATGCAAAAAAGTTGCCCTTTTTTCCAAAAATAAATAATAAACGCTCCATGATTTATATAGAAAATCTGTGTGAATTTGTAAAACTAATGATAGAAAACTATGAACATGGGGTTTTTATGCCACAAAATAATGAATTTGTAAATACATCAAAAATGGTGGAGCTTATTGCAAAAGAAAATAATCATAAAATAAAGCTTACAAAAATATTTAACCCATTTTTAAGACTGTTCTCGCCTTTTGTCGGTGTTATAAACAAGGTTTTCGGCGATTTGTGTTACGACATGAAATTTAGTGAGTACAAAGAGGACTACTGTGTGTGCGATTTTAAAACATCAATAAGTAAAAGTGAAGAAAAATAAAATTACAGGAGAATTTTTCATGCAAAATGAAGCCTTGGTGTCTATAGTTATGCCAGTTTACAATACGGGAAAATATGTGAGAGAATCTATAAATAGTGTGCTTTCTCAGAGCTATCAAAACTGGGAGCTTATAATAGTGGACGACTGTTCGCCTGATAATGCAAAAGATGAAATTTTGTCTTTTAATGATTCAAGAATAAAATATATAAGACATGAAAAAAATAAGGGCGCACTTGAAACAAGAAACACGGCAATAAGGGAGGCAAATGGCAAATATATCGCATTTTTAGACAGTGATGATTTGTGGAATGAGAAAAAACTGGAAAAGCAAATTTCTTTTATGCAAAAAAATAACTATGCATTTACCTGCACAAATTATAGCTATATCGATGAAAAATCAAACAGCCTCAATACGCTTATAAGCGCACCGAAAAAAATGCCAAGATGGAAATTTATGCTGTGGTGCTGGTGTGGTTGTCTTACTGTTATTTTTGATGTGGAAAAAGTGGGGAAAACATATTTAGAAAATTATAAAATGCGTGACGATTGGGCGCTGTGGATAAAAATTAGTAAAAAAGAAGCCTGCCATCTTTTAAATGAAAACCTAGCAAGCTACAGAATAAGAGAGGGTTCGCAGTCAAAAAGCGGTATAGTAAATCTTTTAAAAGAACATTATAGAATTTTCAGATTTTCCGAAAAAAAATGTGCTGTGACAAGCTTTTTAATAGCAATATGTACACCACTTGCCTTTATTTATAAGAGGATAAGGTATAGGATTAAGTAATAATTAATAGTTTAAATGCTAAAAAGGGAGCCTTGGCTCCTTTTTTTTAGTTGTAAATAAATATTTTTTACAATATTATTGAAAAAAATTAGATATATGTTATAATTTAATCAAAAAAATAAAGGGTGGGATTTATATGAAAAAAATAGTGATTTTATTCATTGCAGTGGCATTAATGCTTTCCGCCTGTGGGGAGAGTATTAATGGGGAGCAGGGTAATTTGAGCGCAGAAGTTAATTCTTCTACTCAAAATTCTTCAGACGATATAAACGAGGTAGTCAAAATTTTTGACAGCGGACTTGTTATAAATGCAAATGTTTACCCTAAAGACATAGATATTAGCAAAGCCCATGTATATAAAGGTGAGGTAAAACGCTTGGACTTTGACTTGTTTTATGAAAATTTATTACAAAAGAAAACTGTGTTAGAGGAAACGGAGCAAGAGTCGTCAGAATCATTTTTTGGAGATTTATATAAATTTATAAGGTATGACGACACGGCTTTTTTTAGCTTTATGGAGCACTCGGCAAACTACACAGCTTTAGCTACTCTCGATTTACATTTAGGCATAGAAAAATTAAATTTACCAATTGGAAATGAGCGATTTAATTATATAGGTAAAGATTTAAGTTTTAAAACTGTGGAAGACACAAACATGCAGGCAAGGGAAATGTTTGAAAAGCTAGGCGTGGAAATACTTGATGTCTATGACTGCTACAGCTTAAATAAAAACGAAATTCCAATTGCAAGCGAGGACGGATATATTTTAGAGTATTATGTGGGGAAAGACGGGATACCTGTGACAAAAAATCTTTACGGTTCATACGCAAATGGAATAGTAACAGTACCGTCTTATGTGTCTGCTCAGTATACTAAAGACGGTTTAATGGGAATAAGCGTAAGTAATGTATATGTTTTTTCAGATAAATTAGGGGATGAAAGCGCAATACCTCTCGAGGAAGCTATCGAAAAATTAGAGCAAAAGTACAGCAATATAATTTTAGAGGAGGAGCAAACCGTTACAAGAATAGATTTTTCGTACTACCCTGTCTTTACAGAAGAATTTAATGTATACGAAATGACACCTGCGTGGAGTTTTTATATAGAAGCGCCTACAGAATACGAATATCCAGAGCAGAAATTAGTGCTAATAAATGCCATAGACGGCAGTGAAATGTTTGCAGAGTTAGGCGGGTGAGATATCATGATTTTTTTAAGGTGTATTAAAATAGATTTGGCACGGTGCATATTTTCACGTAAGTTTATTATTGCGCTACTATGTATGGCGGCGGTAAATTATATATCAATACATAATCTTTTGGGTGAAGCGATAAACACGGGTATGGTAGGGGTATTATATTTGGACGCCATAAGAAAATCGGGCGAGTTTTCAAGTCTATACTTGCTTTGCACTGCAATATTTTGTGTTACTTTATTTTGTGAGGATTGGGAAAATAAATATCTAAGATATAATATTTTAAGAACAGGTAAAAGTGCCTATGCAGTGGCAAAGGTGTTTTCCACTGTGGTTTCAATATTTTTGTTTATTCTTATAAGTGAGGTATTATATTATTTTATTATGCTGATATTTGTGCCTATAGTTGGCGCTTATGACATAGAAAGCATGTTCTCGCACACTATGTATGAAGCGATGTTTAGTGTGGGTGACTTTTTACCGTATTTTATTATTGCTATTACTTTAAAAGCCTTAAGTGCAGGATTTTTTTGCTCTTTAGCGCTTATAATATCGGTAAAAATTCCGAATATATTTGTCGCACTTTCTGCACCGCTTTTAAGTTACTACTTTTTAGACTCTGTTTTTTGGATGGCGCATATACCAAATACTTTAAATCCAACATTTGTAGGTGCAGGCGGCTTGGAAATAGCGGAGGACCCATTTCTAACCCTTGTCTACGGTGCTTCTAATTATCTTTTTCTTATTGCAGTGCTTTGCCTTATTTTCCTCTTTTTTATAGATAGGAGGGTTGAAAGTGACTAAATTAAAAATTATTTTTTCTATTGCCTTATCAAATATTGGCAAATGGAAAACCAACCCTAGAATTTATGTGCTGTTACTTTCTATATTAGCGTATTGTAGCTCTGTTATTTTTCCTATAAACCAGTACTGCGCTACGGTGGGATTTAGGATAAGCCCGTGGATATTTCCGTTTTTAATGGCAGACGGCATGGCGATATTTGTAATAATGCTAGGTCTTATTTTGCTGTTTTGCGATGCACCGTTTATCGACAAAAATCAGCCGTACATAATGCTTAGAAGTGGCAGAAACACATGGGTTATGGCACAGATTTTATATATAATTTTGGCATCTATAATCTACTTTTTAAGCCTTGCAATAATTTGCGTTCTTATGGTACTGCCAAATGTCAGCTTTATGGGGGAGTGGGGCAAGGTTATAAACACTTTGTCGGCAAGCTCAAAGGAAACTCCTGTATTAAGCCTTATTTTTGACCCGTATATTGTGGTAAATTACTCACCAATAGAAGCGTCTTTAACAGCATTTATACTTTCTGTAATGGTAGGTACTATGATAGGCCTGCTGGTCTTTGTCATAAACATGAAAGTATCACGCTTTTTAGGTTCGATTTCTGTTGCGTTTTTGGTGGTTTTGCAGGTATATATGAGAAGCACCACTTTTTCATTAACATATTTTTCGCCAATATCATGGGTGTCGCTTACCGTGCTTTCAAAAAATCAGGCAACACAGTACCCACCGCTAGAATTTGCTTTTTTAGTGCTTTCGGTAATACTTGTAATTTTAATAATACTCTCGGTACTGGCATTTAGAAAACGTGACATTGATGTCATGAAAACAATATGAGGGAGGGAAAAAATTGGATATTATAGAAATTAGATCGGCGACAAAATTATTTAAAGAAGTAAAGGCGCTTGACAATGTAAGTGTAAGTTTTGAAAAAGGAAAAATTCATGGAATAGTAGGGCGAAACGGTTCGGGTAAGACGGTTTTAATGAAATGTATTTGCGGACTGATGTATTTAAACTCTGGCGAAATTTTGGTAAATTCTATAAGAGTTGGAAAAGACAAGGATATTCCAGATAATATAGGTGCAATTATAGAAGCACCGGGCTTTCTGCCAAATTTTTCAGGCTATAAAAATCTAAAGTTTTTGGCGGATATAAAAAAGAAGGCCGACAAAGAAAAAATAATTAAAACCCTTGAATTTGTAGGTCTTGACCCACAAAGTAAAAAACATGTGGGGAAATATTCTTTAGGAATGAGGCAAAGGCTTGGAATAGCGCAGGCAATAATGGAGGAGCCTGAAATACTAATTTTAGACGAGCCAATGAACGGGCTTGACAACGACGGAGTAGCTCAAATAAGAGGGTTAATATTGAGTTTAAAAGAAGAGGGCAAAACAATAATTTTAGCAAGCCACAACAGAGAAGACATAAACATACTATGCGACACAGTATTTGAAATGGACGCAGGGCAAATTTTAGTTGAGGGTTGTGGTGAAAAATCATAAAATCACTTGACATTCACTTATAAAAGTTATAGGATATTCCTATAACTTTTTTCGTTTAAAAAATATTAAGGAGTGAATTTATGAGAGTTTTATTTATTGATATCGACACTTTAAGACCCGACCATATGAGTTGTTATGGTTATGGAAGAAACACCACGCCCTGCATGGACGAAATTGCAAAAGCGGGTACTGTTTTTGAAAATTATTATACCCCTAACGCACCTTGTCTTCCTTCTCGTGCCTGCCTTGCAACTGGAATGTATGGAATACATACGGGTGTTGTGGGTCATGGCGGAACGGCAGCGGACATGCGACTTGAGGGCGAACCCAGAGGATTTAGGGACGAAATTTCGGAAAATAATTTATTTAATGTATTTAGAAGAGCTGGTTTTTATACCGCTTCAATAAGTACATTTGCAGAGCGCCACTCTGCTTGGTGGTTTAATGCAGGATTTAATGAGATGCACAACATGGGCAAGGGCGGAATGGAAAGTGCTGAGGAAGTAACGCCTATAGCTCTTAAATGGCTTGAAGATAATGCGGACAAGGACAATTGGTTTTTGCACTACCATATTTGGGACCCACACACACCGTACAGGGCGCCCGAAGAATTTGGAAATCCTTTTGAAAACGAGCCTTTACCCGATAACTGGATAAATGAAGAAATTTTTAAACAGCACAGAGAGCATGTAGGCCCTCACAGTGCAAGAGAAATTTCAATGTGGGATGACGTGGAAAATCCTAATTATCCACGACACCCTGGAAGCGTTAAAACGTTGGACGAAGTTAAGGCTTTTATGGATGCCTATGACTGCGGTGTAAAATACGCTGATGACAATGTTAAAATGCTGATAGATGTCTTAAAAGAAAAAGGTCTTTATGACGACATGGCGATAATCATAACATCTGACCACGGCGAAAATATGGGTGAGCTTGGCCTTTATGGCGAGCACGCAACGGCAGACCACCCTTGTTGTAATATTCCAATGATAATTAAATGGCCTTCAATGGCAAAACACCACAGGGACAGTGGACTTCATTTAAATATAGACTTAGCGCCAACAGTTGCAGAGCTTTTAGGAATGGAAAAATGCAATAATTGGGACGGAAAAAGCTATGCGAAAACTCTTTTAGAAAAAGAAGACTGCTCTTATGAGAGTGTAGTTTTAGGGCAAAGTGCGCATGTCTGCCAACGCTCAGTAAGATTTGGCGACTATATTTATATAAGAACCGTGCACGGTGGGTACCATATGTTCCCAAAAGAAATGCTGTTTGATATTAAAAATGACCCACACCAAACAAATAACTTAATAGACGAAAAAAGAGAGCTTGCTGACAAAGGTGCAAGGCTGATACTTGATTGGGAATACGAAATGATGACAAATTCTGTATCAGATGTCGATCCAATGTGGACAGTAATGAAAGAGGGTGGCCCTCATCACTCAAGGGGTGCACTGAAATCTTACATAGAAAGACTAAAAAATACAGAGCGTGGCGACAAGGTAGAAGAGCTTTTAACCATGTATGAAAAAGACACAAAAAGCAAATATTTTAAATAAAATTACGGGGTGAAAAAATGAGTAAAAAACCAAATGTGTTATGGATAATGTCGGACCAACACAGGGCGCAGGCCTTGGGTATAAATGGTGACCCTAATGTGTTTACGCCAAATTTAGACAGACTTGCCACAAGCGGTGTAAATCTTACAAGTGCAGTAGGTGGCGTGCCACTTTGCTGTCCTTTTAGAGGCTCTATGCTAACGGGGCTATACCCACATAAGGCGGTGCCAGGGCACGAGATGATGCTAGACCCCAAAATGCCAACTGTAGCAAATGTGTTTAACGACAACGGCTACGACACCTGCTATATAGGTAAATGGCACTTAGATGGTTTTAAAGAGGCAAACGGCAGGGCGGCTATGCATATCATTCCGCCTGACAGACGAGGTGGATTTAAACACTGGACAGGTTATGAAAATAACAATAGCCAGTGGGACTGCTGGGTGCATGGTGGAGAGGGCGACACGGCGTTTCACTACAGGCTTGACGGCTATGAAACCGACTGCCTTACAGACATGATGATAGACTATATTGACGACAAAAAAGAGGACGAAGAACCATTTTTTGCCGTGCTTTCGGTACAGCCTCCGCACAATCCTTACATGGCGCCTGAAAAATATATGAGAGAGCATAATGCAGGCTCGGTAATTTTGAGAGAGAATGTGCCAAATATACCCTCAATAGAAAAGCTGGCAAGACAACAACTTTCAGGTTATTATGCCATGATAGAAAATTTAGATTATAATATAGGCAGAATTATAAGAACGCTTGAGCGAAACGATATGCTTTTTAATACGCATATAATTTTCTTTAGCGACCACGGCGATATGCAGGGCAGTCACGGACAATTTCATAAAACCTCGCCATTTGAAGAGAGCATAAAAGTGCCGTTTATAATCTCTGGTGAAAAGCCCATGCAGTACGACGGTAGGGGCTGGGG
>CAYJJB010000017.1:12416-29710 GCA_964370405.1 uncultured Eubacteriales bacterium
AACCACGTGGATTTAGCACCCACAAGCCTCGATCTTTGTGGTATAAAAGCACCAGATTATATGCAGGGCACGGACTACTCTTACCTTAGAATTACAGAAAATAAAAAGCCTGATTTTATTCCGCAAAGTGCGTATATTCAGTCGGTAATTCCCACAGGGCATCATGACTCTGTCGATAAACCGTGGCGTGGTGTAGTTACAAACGACGGCTACAAATACGTGTGTTTTGAAAATATGCCTTGGATTATGTATAACTTAAACGAAGACCCATACGAGTTTGTAAATTTAGTACATAACACAAAATTTAGGGATAAACTTTGTGAGCTAAACGACGAGCTCACCGCATGGGTGAAAAGCACAGGCGACGATTTTCCATTACCTATTCTGTGAGGATTATATGATTAAAAAAGAAAAACTTGCAAACGGTGTTTACTGTATAAAATTTAATGAAATTAAGGATAAAACCTTGCTGTCTTACAGCGAGGTTTTACCCAAGTTCGAGAAAATAAATGCTTTAAAGGATTTAAAACAGGATATTTTAGACGAGATAAATGTATACTGTGTTGGAAATACCACAGTGGTGACAGTGCCTGTAGAGGAGGAAGAAAATCTATACGGCGGTGGTCTTAACTACAAAAACATGTGCATAAACCGCAAGGTCTTACATCTTAAAATGGATCATCACACAGGGGTCGACAACGGAAGAACTCATGCGCCCATACCGTTTTATCTGTCCGACAAGGGATACGCAGTGCTTATAAACACCACAAAATATGTCGACATGTATATGGGGAGTGCGAATAGGACAAACTCCAAAAAAGGCTTTCAAAATACCGACAGAAATACGGACGAAAATTGGGACCCAAATCCACTTGGAGAATTTGTTGAAATTGCGGTAAATGACTGTGATGCCCTTGAAATTTTGGTGTTTTTTGGAGAAAATTTACTCGACACCGTAAAAAGGTATAATCTTTACTGTGGCGGTGGATTTATTCCGCCAAAATGGTCGCTTGGAATAGTGCAAAGAGTACCGACTTTGCTTAGCGACAAAGAGGTTATGGATACGGTTTTAGAGTTTAAAGAAAGAAATTTTCCACTTGATGTCATAGGTTTAGAACCAGGCTGGCAAAGCGAAGCTTATCCTTGTAGCTATGAATGGGATAAAAAACGTTTTTCAAATCCCGAAAAATTTTTGCAAGACTTGTCGGATCATAATATACATGTGAATTTATGGGAAAATGCCTTTGTATCGCCAAATGCAAAAATATTTAAAGAGCTTTTACCTCTTAGCGCAACTCATACTGTATGGGGCGGAATTGTGCCCGATTACACGCTAAAAAAAGCGTGCGATATCTATAAAAATCAGCACAAAACTAGACATGTAGATATAGGTGTATCAGGGTATAAAATTGATGAGTGTGACGGTTTTGACGAGTGGCTATGGCCAGACCATGCAGAGTTTAAAAACGTAAATGCGGTGGATTATCGCTCTGTTTTAGGTGTTTTGCTTCAAAAAAATACCTATGAAATATTTACCGTTAAAAATAAAAGAACATTTGGGCTTTGCAGGGCGACAAATGCAGGCGCTGTGTCTTTTCCTTATGCGCTTTATAATGACTGCTACGAATTTTCTGACTTCCTTACAGGCCTTTGTAACGCAGGCTTTTTGGGAGCACTTTGGGTGCCAGAGGCAAGAAGTGCCGAAAGTGCAAAAGAATGGCTTATAAGGTGCCAGTTGGTCTGTTTTTCACCAATGGCCATGATAAATTCGTGGGCATCAGGCATTAAACCGTGGAGCTTTGAAGAAGTTTGTGAGGATGTTAAAGAGGCGTTTAAACTCAGAAAATCGCTTTTAAGCTATATTTACACAGCTTTTTACAGGTATGAAAATGAGGGGATACCACCATTTAGGGCGCTTTGTATGGACTTTGAAAGCAAGATAGAGTTTGATGAGGGCGGCGAGCTTCACGATACATTAAACCCATATAAAACAAAGAAAATATCTGAAATTAAAGATCAATTCATGTTTGGTGACAGCATTATGGTAGCGCCTTTTTCACCGAGTGATGAGAAAAGAAAAGTGGTGCTTCCAAAAGAAGATTGGTATGATTTTTATACAGGTGAGTTTGTTGGAAATGACACGGCAATTTACATAGACTACAACAAAAAAATACCTCTTTTTGTGAAAAACGGAGGAATAGTTCCACTTAATAAAGAAAGTGGCGGATATGAAATTTTGCATTTTGGAAACAAACCGTCAAAGTTTTGTGTTTTTGAAGACGACGGAGTAAGCTTTGATTATAAAAATGGCAAATATAAGTTAATAAACATTGAAGTTAGTATTGAAAATAAAATCAAAAAAATAAATGTAAATTAAAAAACGGCTGTAGCTTAGGAAAATATCTAAGTTACAGCTATTTTTTAATAATTCATTACCAAGTTATTAATTTTTGCTGTTTTGTTTGAAAAAATGTGACTTTTAATTTATAATATAATAGTAATGGTCTGCAAAAAAATAAACTGAAAATAAAATTAAGACTAATGCAATAAAGTAGCTACTTTAAACATTAACTTTGTGTAAAACATTTTAATGAAAAGGAGCGAATGTATATGTAAAATTAAAAGGAGTGGAGATTTATATGTTAGACAAAAGAATGAAGAAAGTTTTTGAAACTTTTATTGCCACTGCTTCTGAAAAAAACAGAGATGTGCTTTTAGAAAAACTACTAAGCGATGCTCTGGAAATAGCAAATTGTGATGCAGGAACACTGTATCTTTTAAATGATAATAAGCTTGATTTTTATGCTGTAATTACAAAATCTATGGGAATTAAAAAAATAGGTGAAAATGACCTTAATATATTTCCATCAGTCAAAATGGATTTGTCAAGTGCATGTGCGTACTGCGTGATAAAAAATGAGGTTGTAAATATTGCTGATGTTTATTGCAGTAGTGTTTTTGATTTTTCAGGGCCTAAAAATTATGACAAGGTTACAAATTATAAAACCAAGTCAATGATAGTTATTCCAATGAAAAACAATAAAGATGAACATATAGGAGTTATGCAGCTTCTAAATGCACAAGATGAAAATGGGAATATCATCAGCTTTAGTGAAGATGTTGCCACAATTTTGTCTGCAATTGCCTCTCAAGCGGCTATAAGACTTACTAATATGAATTATACGCTTGAAGTTAAAAAACTTATGGAATCTATTGTGGAAACCATAGCAGAGGTAATTTATTTAAGGACGCCTTACAATGTTTCGCACACGCATAATATGGCAAGATATGCGACAAACTTTATGAAATGGCTTAATGAGCACCAAGAGTTTGGAATGTATTTTAGTGATGATGATAAAGAACTTTTTTTGATGAGTGTATGGCTTCACGATATAGGTAAACTTATTACGCCTCTTGAAATAATGGATAAAGCGACAAGGCTTAGCGCAAAATTTGAAAGAGTTATGACAAGGCTTGATATTATTTCTCTTACAATTAAATATAGGTGTTTAAAAAATGGAATTGACCCCACAAAAGAAATTCAAGAACTTGAAAATGTGCGAGATTTTATTAATTATATTAACAATGTTTCTTATTTAAATGAGGAAAATTCTGTAAAGGTATTAGAGCTTTCTAAAAAGACATATGAAGATGAAAATGGAAAAATTTTACCTTGGTTTACTGAGGATGAAATTGCAGACTTATCTATAGTGCGTGGCACGCTAACCTTAGAGGAAAGAGTTGTAATGCAAAACCATGTTAAATATACAGAGCAAATACTTAATAAAATGAACTTTAATAATGAGTTTAAAAATGTGCCTAAATGGGCAAATAGTCACCATGAGTATCTAAATGGAACAGGGTATCCAAATAATCTTACAGCAGACGATTTAGATATACAAACAAGACTACTTACAATTATAGATGTTTTTGATGGGCTTTCTGCAAATGACAGACCGTATAAAAAAGCTACTCCAATAGACAAAACTTTTGAAATTATGAATGAAATGGTAAATGAGGGCAAACTTGATGGCCGTTTATTATCACTATATATTAAAAGTAAAGTGTGGGAGATAAAAGAGTAAATTATTTAGACCGCAGTGCGGTGAAATGGAGAAAATGATGAAATTAGTAAAAAATATAAAAGCTAAACTTTGTATGATTTTATGCCTTAGTTTAGTTTTTACAACAGCCTGCAACCAGTCTGTAACAGATGATGTATCAAATATATCAAGCGCTACGAGTTTGGTAGAAAACGCAAGCGCAGATCTTATGTGGCTTGAAAAATTTGAGGGAACGGTAGAAATTTTTGATAATGACAATAATAAAATAGATGCGGTAGAGGGTATGAAGCTTTTAAGTGGTTATGAAATTAAAACACTGGATAATTCATACGCCTATATAAATCTTGATGATAGCAAGGCGATAAAGCTTGACACTAAGACTAGTGCCAAAATTACTAATGAAAATAAGGCGCTATTAATAACACTAAATGAGGGTGCGCTGTTTTTTAATGTAAGCGAAAAACTTTCAGATGATGAAACTATGGATATAAAGACCTCTAACTTGATAACAGGAATACGTGGCACAGCTGGAATAGTATCTGTTAATTCAACAATAATTTTAGAGGGCGAAGTTATAGTTACAGACTTTAACCAGGATGATAAAATGCTTGAAGATAACCGCTTATCTGCAGGTAAAATTGCAAATTATGATGAAAATGATGATGATAATGTTATCATTAATAATATTTCTGAAACAGAAATACCTGAATTTGTTAAAGATGAAATTGATGACGATGATGAATTAAGGCAAAAAATTGATGATGACGGTGGATTTGACAGCGATTTGATTATCAATGACGACGATGATGATACAGATGATGATGCAGATGATGATACAGATACTGATATAGATGATGAGATTTATGAAGAGGACGATGAAACTCATGATGAAGTTGAAAACTATGAAGAAGATGACGAAGTTGAGAGTTATGAAGAAGATGATTTAAATAATGAAATAGAGATTGAAGATGAAGTCGAAGATGAGGAAGATGATTAGGATGAATAAATGCTAAAAAAACATATGCCTTTAATAAAAAAACTTAGCTTTTGTTTAACTTGTGCAGTATTAATTACGGCGGTGCTTAGTTTAGACATTTTTACAAGTATAGCAAACAGAATGGCAGATGGAATTTATCAACGCCATCAAAGCACACGCGATGAAATTGTTATAATTGGTTTAGATGAAAAAGCCTTAGAGGTTTATGGTCAAATGCCGTGGAGTAGAGAAATTATGGCACAGGCTATTACAGTTTTAAACCAAAATGAAGACAATGCACCTGCTGTAATTGGAATAGATACGCTTTACACAACATTAGGAGATGAACAGGCTGATAGAAAACTTGTTGAAGCAGTGGGGATTAAAGATAATGTAGTCACCGCAACCAACATAAGTTTTGGCTCAGAACTTGTCACCACACAAGAGGGCGACTTTTATATAGATAATTATGCCGTTTTAATGGTAGAAGAACCGTTTGAAGCACTTAAAAATGTATCAAGTGCAGGACACGTAAATGCCATGCTTGATAGCGACGGCATACTTCGCCATGCAATTTGGAGTGTTGAGATTGACAGAGATTATAATTACCCATCATTTAATCAGGTAATATATAAAAAATATATGGAGTATTTGGGCAAAGACGAGTACCTCACACCACCTACAGACGCACTTGATAGGTGGTATCTTCCATTTACATCAAAGCCCATGTCTTACGACAGCGGTTTTTCAATTTACGATTTAGTAGAGGGCAATTTAGACCCTGATTTGTTTAAAGGTAAAATAGTTTTAATAGGGCCGTATGCACTAGGAATGAACGATGAATATTTAACAGCAATTGACTATGCGACAAAAATGTATGGGGTGGAGTATCAGGCAAATGCAATTGCAGCACTTTTAAATGGCGATTTGAAGACAGAAGTTTTAGATTTTCATGGCTTAATAATTTTGTTTTTGGTTACGTTTTTCATGTTATATGTGCTTTATGAGCGTAAAATGTTTAGCTGCACGCTTTTGTGGGTTATCATGTCTACGTTATGGTTTTTATTTTGCATTATGATGTGGGAATTTGATTTTGTAGTAGAAATTTTCCATCCTATAATGTCCATTTTGATATGCTTTATAATAAGCGTTGCAGTGAATTATCTAAAATCCAGCTTAGAAAGAGTGCATGTCACAAATACATTTAAACGCTATGTTTCACCACATGTGGTTACGAAAATTATAGAACATAATAAAGATGCCGCAGAACTTGGTGGAACACTGAAAAATATAACGGTACTCTTTTCAGATATCAGAGGATTTACAAGGCTTGCAGAAATTTTAACTCCACATGAAGTTGCACATATGCTAAATAAATATTTATCAATGATGAGTGAATGTGTGCTGCAACACGAGGGCACTTTAGATAAATTTACAGGAGATGGAGTAATGGCATTTTGGGGTGCACCGCTTGTGCAAGAAGACATTACATTTAAGGCCGTTTGTGCTGCAAAAGAAATGATAAGGCGCTCAAAAGAGTTAAATGATGAAGTTATGGAAAAATATAATTATAATATAGGTATAGGTGTAGGCATAAATTTTGGTTCTGCCGTAGTAGGAAATTTTGGCAGTATTAATAGAATGGACTATACAGCAATAGGCGACACCGTAAATGTTGCCGCAAGAATTGAGGCAAACACTAAGGCAGGAGAAGTGCTTTTAAGTGCTTCAGTAGTAGAAACACTGGACAAAAGAGTTGAAATTTTAGAAGATGGCAAAAAAATATTTCTAAAAGGTAAAAAAGAGGCAGTGGAAGTATATTCTTTAATAACAGATAAATAAAAAAGGGGCAGTCGCATAATGCGACTGCCTCTTCAGATCGACTTAAAACCTATTTACCAAATAAAATTGCACAAAAAAGTGATAAAGAAACTTTTTTTATCGCAAAAAGTTTCCTCTTTACCAATAAATTGGTAAATTCACCTTCAAAAAAGCTCTTTTAAGGCAAAAGATTGCGTTTTCTGCGGAAAACACCTTAGGGCGCTGCCCTAAAAACCCGAAATTTTTTGCAAAAAATTTAGTAAAACTTTTACTGCTTATCATTATGACGAAACGCTATACTTTTTTTGACACACTAAATCGGCCACACTCATGTGGCTGATTTTTATTATTTGAATTACTTGCTTTCTTTATAGAATTTATGACCGCCTGATAGGTTATACACTTCTTTAAAGCCGTTACCTAAAAGTATATTTTGTGCGGCATTTCCCGTTACTCCTTTGTTGCAAAATGTAACTGTTGGCTTGTTTTTATCTAATTTTTCAAGCTCTTTTCTAAGTTTAGCATGTGGAATATTTACTGCGCTTTCAACAGTTCCTTTGTTTTCAAAATCACTGTTACTTCTTGCATCAATAAGCTGTAAATCAGCAAAGTTTGATAAATTATTATTTGTGATAACAGGTCTTTTTTTGTTTATTGAATTGTCCAAAATCATACCTGTGTAATGTATAGGATCTTTTGTTGTTGAAAATGGAGGAGCATATGCAAGGTCTAAGTCGAAAAGTTCGTCGACTGTTGCTTTGTAGGTGATAAGTGTTACAAGCACGTCTATTCTTTTGTCAACGCCCTCATATCCTATAATTTGTGCACCCAAAAGTCTGCCATCTGCCTTATTTGCGACCGCTTTAATAATGAGTTCTTTGCCACCCATATACTGTGGCTTATCAGGTTTTATGTTGTGGCAAACTTCTATGTCAAAGCCTTCATCAAGAGCCTCTTGCTCTGATAAACCTGTGCTTGCGGCAGCAATATCAAAAACTTTAAAAATTCCTGTTCCTAAGTTTCCTTTATATGTAGAGTTTACACCACTTATATTGTCACCAGTTATTCGTCCTGTTTTATTTGCAGTACTTCCAAGAGGTCGGTAAACAGGCTTGTTTGTTATTATCATAAAGGTTTCTATGCAGTCGCCGCAGGCATAAATGCCTGCTATATTTGTTCTCATGTTTTTATCTACTTTTATAGCACCAGTAACCCCTAGCTCTATTCCGCAAGATACAGCAAGGGCTGTATTGGGTCTTACACCTGTTGCTAAAATTACTAAATCGCAGTCTAAGTTTTGATTGTTTGAGAGAAGTACGCTGTTTTTATCAATTTCTAAAATTGAAGTTGATTTTAAAATATTTACACCTTTTTTAGCAAGTCTGCTCTCCAAAATTTTTGCCATATCATAATCTAAATTTGGAGTGATTTTATCCTTAATTTCAACTACAGTTGTCTGTATACCTTGCTCAGTTAAATTTTCAAGCATTTCAAGACCTACAAAACCCGTGCCGGCAACTACTGCTTTTTTAGGTTTAAATGTATCTATAAATGTCTTAATTTTTAAGGCATCTCCAGGATTTCTTAAGTAAAAAACATTTTCCATTTCACTGCCTTTTATGTTTGGTTTTACAACACTAGCTCCAGTAGAAATTACAAGCTTATCATAGTCATCATTAAAAATTTCACCAGTGGTGAGATTTTTGACTTCTACGGTTTTTTTATCTTTGTCAATGCTTAAAACTTCGTGCTCTGTATGTATATCTATATTATATTTTTTCTTAAAGAACTGTGCATCTCTTGGAATAATAGTG
The DNA here is from genome assembly GCA_964370405.1 of uncultured Eubacteriales bacterium. GTDB lineage: Bacteria > Bacillota > Clostridia > Oscillospirales > Acutalibacteraceae > SIG603. The sequence goes on from CAYJJB010000017.1 coordinate 21,092, forward strand.
TCAAATCCCTCTGTTTTTCCTCCGATATAATATGGCATGCCGCAGCCTGAGTAGGAAATAAACTTGTCTTTTTCGTAAATTGTAATTTGTGCATGGTCATCATTTCTTCTTGCTTTAGCAGCTGCTGAAGTCCCAGCTGCCACTGCGCCTATAACGATAATTTTCATAATATAATTCCTCTTTCAAATTAATAATTTTTGATATGTTGATTTTTAATAATCACCTGCAAAATATAAATTCATCGCAGGTGAAAAATTGGTGTTATTCGTTTAAAGCAGTGATAGATCGTAAAATTTGCACTGCAATTTCGCTACCTTCTTTGTCTAAGGAGTAAAAAGTCCATTTGCCATTTTGAGTAGACTTAACAATATTTGAGTCACACAAAATTTTCATATGATAAGACAAGGCAGACTGCTTTATGTCTGTAAGATCTGTCAAAACACAAGCGCATTTTTCGCCATCTCTTAAAAGGTCTAATATAGCAAGACGTTTTTCATCACAAAGTGCCTTAAATATTTTTGCATTGTTTTCATTGTTTAAATTCATGTTACTCACCACACATTAATTTTTTTTGATATATAATTATTATAAACATTTTTTTCAAACTGTCAACAGGAAAATGAGAATTGCAACAAAAAACATACAAATTATGCCGCTAATCATTAAAAAAAGCGTTTTTGAATATCCTTTTGGAGTAATATTGTTTTTCTTATCAAGCTTTTTAATTATTGGATGAAGCTTAACATAATACATACAGGTGCAAAGTGCCACTGCAATTAGGCTTATAAGTTTAGTGGTATCATTTGCAGTAAACAAAATAACACAAAGCAGCGCAATAAAAATTAATTTTGTATTTGCCACCCAGTTTACCATGTATTTTGAAAATAGGCGTGTGTCCTCGCTTTTTTTAAGGTCTTCCCAACTTTTAAAAGCTCTCATAGAATTTCCATATTTGAAGTTTGGTTTAAAATATAAAATTAAAACATTCATAGCTTCAAAAAAGATAAATATAAGTATAGCTACATCTAAAATAGTCATTTTTTTCTCCATCAATTATTTATAAATATATTATAATATTAAACCAAGCTATCAGTCAAGATAAAATATTGTATTGACTTTTGAAAAAAAGTATGTTAAAATTTTAACAAAGTCAAAAACCAATAATTTTGTGAAAAAAATTGCTTATTTTTATAAAAAAGCTATTTTAATTTTACAAATTTTGGATATAATTAAGTTATGGTTTAGTTTTTATAAATAATTGATATTTTGAAAATTAAATTAATAAAATTAAAAGGAGAATAGGCATGAGTGAAAGTAAGACTTACCAAATTGTAGACGGAGTAGATAGCTTTAAAGCTGCACTTAATAAAGTGCGTGAGGCACAGGAAATTTTTGCAAACTACTCTCAAGAAAAAGTGGATGAAATTTTTAAAGCGGCAGCACTTGCGGCAAACAAAATGAGAATACCGCTTGCAAAAATGGCGGTAGAGGAAACTGGTATGGGTGTTATAGAAGATAAGGTTATAAAAAACCATTATGCTTCTGAGTATATTTATAATACCTATAAAGACACAAAAACATGTGGCGTAATTGAAGAAGATGCAGCTTTTGGTATAAGAAAAGTTGCAGACCCTATAGGTGTTATAGGTGCGGTTATTCCAACAACTAACCCAACATCTACTGCAATCTTTAAAACTTTGATATGCCTTAAAACTCGTAATGGTATAATTATAAGCCCACACCCAAGGGCAAAAAACTGCACAATTGCAGCATCTAAAATAGTTTTGGAAGCGGCGGTTAAAGCGGGCGCTCCCGAGGGCATTATTGCATGGATTGATGTGCCTTCACTAGAGCTTACAAACCTTGTAATGAAAGAAACAGACACCATACTTGCAACAGGTGGCCCCGGTATGGTGCGTGCGGCATATTCATCAGGAAAACCAGCTTTGGGCGTTGGCGCAGGTAATACTCCAGCAATTATAGACAGCACAGCAGATGTTAGAATGGCTGTAAACTCTGTAATACAGTCAAAAACTTTTGATAACGGCATGATTTGCGCATCAGAGCAGTCTGTAATAGCGCTTGCTGATGTTTATAAAGAAGTAAAAGCTGAATTTGAAAAAAGAAGCTGCTATTTCTTAACTAAAGCAGAAACTGAAAAAGTTAGAAAAACTATAATAATAAATGGTGCCCTAAATGCAAAAATAGTAGGTCAAACAGCTCATACTATAGCAAAACTTGCAGGAATTGATGTTGATGTCGATACAAAAATTTTAATTGGTGAAGTTGAAAGCGTAGATCTTACAGAAGAGTTTGCGCATGAAAAACTTTCTCCTGTTCTTGCAATATACAAAGCAAAAACTTTTGACGACGCAATAGAAAAAGCAGAAGTTTTGGTAAAAGATGGTGGTTATGGACATACTGCATCATTATTTGTAAATGTTAATGAAACTGAAAAACTTAATAAACATGCAGCGGCAATGAAAGCTTGTCGCATACTTGTAAACACTCCGTCAGCACACGGTGGTATAGGTGACTTATTTAACTTCAAACTCGCACCATCTCTAACTCTTGGTTGCGGCTCTTGGGGCGGAAACTCAACATCAGATAATGTTGGAGTTAAACATCTTTTAAATATCAAAACTGTGGCTGAAAGGAGAGAGAACATGCTTTGGTTTAGAACACCCGATAAACTTTACTTTAAAAAAGGCTGTATGCAGGTAGCACTTGATGAGCTTAAAACTGATTTGTTTAAAAAGAAAGCATTTATTGTAACAGATAAATTCTTATATGATAATGACTTTACAAAGCCTCTTACAGATAAACTTGATGAAATTGGTGTAAAATACACAGTTTTCTGGGATGTTGAGCCAGACCCAACACTTGCTTGTGCTAAAGCTGGCGCAAAACTTATGGCAGATTTTGAGCCTGATGTTATTATTGCATTTGGTGGCGGTTCTCCAATGGATGCTGCAAAAATCATGTGGGTACTTTATGAGCACCCAGAGGTTGATTTTGAAAATATGGCAATGAGCTTTATGGATATAAGAAAAAGAATATATAAATTCCCAAAAATGGGTGAAAAATCATATTTCATTGCAATTCCAACTTCATCAGGTACGGGTTCTGAAATGACACCGTTTGCGGTTATTACAGACGAAACAACAGGCACAAAATATCCACTTGCTGATTATGAATTAATGCCTAATATGGCTATTGTTGATACAGATAATATGATGAGCCAACCAAAAGGACTTACTGCAGCTTCTGGTATAGACGTTTTAACTCATGCTGTAGAAGCGTATGTATCTGTATTTGCCTCAGATTTTACAGACGGCCCTGCAATGAAGGCAGTAAAATCTGTATTTAATTTCCTACCAACTTGTTATGATAATGGACAAGACGTTTATGCACGTGAAAAAATGGCAGAGGCATCAGCTCTTGCTGGTATGGCGTTTGCAAATGCATTCTTAGGAATTAATCACTCAATGGCGCACAAACTTGGCGCATATCACCATTTACCACATGGTGTTGCCAATGCATTACTTTTAAGCCATGTAATTAGATATAATGCGGTTGAAAGCCCACCAAAAATGGGAACTCTTTCTCAGTATCAATACCCTAAGGCTTTTGAGAGATATGTAGAACTTGCAAACTTTGCAGGGATAGTAGGTAAAAACGACCAAGATACTTTTGAAAAATTTATAAAAGCGATAGAAGACTTAAAAAACCATATTGGAATAAAAAAATCTATAAAAGACTATGGCATTTCAGAGGAATATTTCCTATCTACTTTAGATGAAATGGTAGAAAAAGCCTTTGATGACCAATGCACAGGTGCCAACCCACGTTACCCATTACTAAAAGATATTAAAGAAATATATTTAAAAGCTTACTACGGTAAATAAGGGAGGGAAAGAAATGAAACTTGATAATGTAATTGCAAAAAGAACAAATAAAACCGTTTATAAAGATGGCGACACAGCAATAAAAGTTTTTAATGAAAATTATTCTAAGGCGGATATTTTAAATGAAGCATTAAACCTTGCAAGGGTTGAAGAAACAGGGCTTAATATTCCTGATGTTTTAGAAGTTACAAAACTTGATGATAAATGGGCAATAGTTACAAAATATGCTAAAGGCAAAACTTTAAAAGAACTTATGGAAGAAAACCCTAATATGATTGAAGAGTACATTGACATGTTTGTTGATATACAACTATCAATTCATGAAAAAAGAGCACCGCTTTTAAATAAATTAAAAGACAAAATGCAAAGAAAAATTACTGAATCTGGTCTTGATGCAACAATGAGATATGAGCTTCATACAAGGCTTGAAAGTATGCCAAAGCACACAAAACTTTGCCACGGTGACTTCACACCTGCAAATGTTGTAATACAAGCAGACGGCAGTGCGTTTATTTTAGACTGGGCACATGCAACACAAGGAAATGCAAGTGCTGATGTGGCAAGAACATATTTGATGTTCTGCCTAAATGGTAAGACAAAACTTGCAAATTTATACCTTGATGTATTCTGCCAAAAAAGCGATACTGCTCGCCAGTATGTGCAAAAATGGCTTCCAATAGTCGCTGCTTCTCAACTTGTAAAAGGTAAAGAAGAAGAAAAAGAACTGCTTAATACATGGGTGAATGTTGTAGAGTATGAATAAGAAAGCTATGAAAGAAAGTTTAGCTACAAAAAGAGCAAGGGAGAGAGATTATTTTCAAAATCCTCAGTGGTTTTGTGACTTTAATATCTCGCCACTTAAAGGTTGTTTCCAGCCTGAAGAGGGCGTTCACAGACGTGACCCAAGTTCTGTAATAAAGCATGGCGATGACTATTATGTGTATTACACAAAATCCGTGGGTGAGCATGTTGGTTTTGGAAACCCTGATTTATCAAAGAAAGTTTTCCCTTGGGATTACTCTGAAATTTGGGTGGCAACTTCAAAAGATGGATACACATGGACTGAGCAAAATGTTGTAATTGAAAAGGGAGATAAGGGCGCTTATGACGAGCGCTCTGTCTTCACGCCCGAAATTTTAGTGCATGAAGATAAGTTTTATGTGGTGTATCAAACTGTTGAAAATCCGTATGTAAATAGAGTTTTTGAAAATATTTCAATAGCCGTATCAAACTCTCCTCTAGGGCCTTTTCAAAAGTCAGATAAACCCATTTTAACTCCAACAAAAGACGGAATTTGGGAGGGCGACGAGGACAACAGATTTCTTGTAAAGAAAAAAGGAAGCTTTGATAGCCACAAGGTGCACGACCCACTACTATTCTACTTCAACAATAAATTTTATCTTTATTATAAAGGTGAACCCATGGGAGAAGAGGTTTTTATGGGTGGACGTGAAACGAAATGGGGTCTTGCCACAGCAGAAAAACCTTTTGGCCCTTATGAAAGATGCGAGTATAATCCCATAACAAACAGTGGCCACGAAACCTGTCTTTGGAAATATAAAGAAGGTTTTGCAGCGTTTTTACGAACAGATGGAGTGGAAAAAAACACCATGCAGTTTGCAAAAGACGGCATTAATTTTGAAATTAAATCTGTAATAAAATTTGGCCCCGAAGCCTCTGGTCCGTTTAGAAGCACAGAAGATTTTGATGACCCGCTTGAGGGCATGAAATGGGGTCTTTCTCACAATGTAGACGGCAAATGGGGATACATAGTTCGGTTTGACTTAAATACAAATCAACGTGACATATACATGTCCAAAGAGGTAAAAAAGGCAGACGGAGCAAGTGATAAATTTTGATTAAAATAAGAAATCTCAGCCTTATAGCTGAGATTTTTTATGTTTCACAATAGAATTTAATTTTTCAGAGAAAATAAGCATTACTGCTGCAAGGCATAATAAATATGGTGCGTAAAGCCAAAGACCAATGCTTCCGCCAAGCACTCCGAAAAGTGGTGGAAGCACAGTTGCTCCCATATATGCGCCTGCCATTTGCAGGCCTATAATGGACTGCGAGTTCGCTTTTCCAAAGTTTGACGGAGTTGAGTGAATTATTGCGGGGTAAATTGGTGCACTGCCAAGGCCTATTATGATAAGTCCTGCAAGTGCAAGAAGGGTTGTAGGTATGGGGATTAATACTAAAATAAGTCCAAAAACTATCGTAAGAGTGCCGTATCTTATCAAATTTTTATCACCTATTTTATTTGCAACAAAGCCACATAAAAATCTGCCAACAGTTATTCCTATGTAGGAAAAAGATGTGAAAAGTGCAGCGGTTTCAACGCTTACATCTCTGGCACTTACAAGATAAGTTGCCGCCCACATTCCAACGGTGCTCTCTATTCCGATATATGCAAAGAACGAAATAAGAACTGCCTTTACACCAGGTATTTTTAGGGAGTTTAAAAGGCCTGTGTTTTTGTTTTTAGTAAGCTCTTCATGAGAAGCTCCGTGTTTTTGCTTTTTCCAAAGTGGAAAACTTAAAAAAATCATTGCAGTAATGACAATTTGAATTATGGATACGCTTAAATATCCGTTTTGCCAACCGAGATTTTGTGATAAACTAAAGCCCATGATATACGGACTTATGGTAGCGCCAACTCCCCAACAACAGTGAAGCCAGCTCATATGTTTTGTGGAATAATTTATCGCCACATAATTGTTAAGTGCGGCATCAATTGCACCAGCACCTAAGCCGTAAGGCACGGCAAATAGGCAAATCATAATAAAATTTTGCGATATGGAGAATGCAAAAAGAGCCAAGGCAGTTATTAAGACACTCGTTGCGGTAATTGCACGTACTGAAAACTTTTTTGAAAGCCTATCAGACATAAGGCTTGATACAACAGTTCCTATTGATATTATCATGCTGACTATTCCAGCATAAGAAAGAGGTACGGAAAAATCGTGTTGCATGACAGGCCAAGCGGAGCCCAAGAGTGAATCTGGCAAACCTAAACTAATAAAAGATAGGTAAATTACAGCAAGTAACAATGAATACATAAAATTCTCCTAAAAACAGTTTGACACTGTGTTATTTTGTGATAAAATAAATATAACATGGATAAAATAAAAGTCAATATTTTTTTAGTAAAAGGAGTGGTTTTATGTGTACTGCAGTAGCGTTTAATGAAAATGGCTTGTATTTTGGCAGAAATATGGACTTAGAGTATGATTTTGGTGCAAAACTTGTAAGAGTGCCAAGAGAGTTTTTACTTTCGTTTAAAGATATAGGTAGTTTAGAAAAACATTATGCTTTTATGGGAATAGCGGCGGTGGTGCAAGATTATCCGCTTTTTTGCGATGGCGTAAATGAACATGGATTGTGCGTGGCAGGGCTAAACTTTAACGGATTTGCCACTTGCCGTCCTAAAGAAGATAGCAAGACAAATTTAACTCCTTATGAGGTTATTTCTTATATTTTGGCAACTTGTAAAAATGTAAGCGAGGCAAAAAAGGCACTCGAGCGTACTAATCTTGTGGATATTCCATTTATGGAGGGTCTGCCTGTTCCAACACTGCACTGGATTATTTCAGATGACAATGCTTCCATAGTATTTGAATTTACAAAAGATGGTGGAAAAATTTTTGATAACACTGTGGGTGTTATGACAAATAACCCAAGTTTTGATTACCATCTTTACAATTTATCGTTTTATAAAAATTTGCAAACATCAAACCCTAATAAAGCCTTTAAAGAAAATAAAAACATGGGTGTTGGCGAGGGTTCACTGGGTCTTCCGGGCGATTACAGCTCTGCTTCACGCTTTGTAAGAGCGTGTTTTGTAAAAGAAAATTCACCTATAAATAAATCTGAAAAGTTTTGTCCTGTTGCTCAAACCTTTCACATTTTAGAAAGTGTGCAAATGCCAAGAGGTGCCGTTACTACTGAGCAAGGCATATATGATATAACAATGTACAGCGCATGTATAGATGCAAAAAATAAAATTTATTATTTTAAGACTTATGATAATGTAAATGTTAAAGCGGTAAAGCTTAATTTAGAAAACATGGACAATGACAAAATTTCAAGTATTACACTAGAACAAAAAATAAATTATGAATTTTTAAATTAAATGAAAGAGGGAAAAATATGAGTGAGAGAATTACATTCAAAAATATTGATGAAACAAATTTGGAAGAGGCGTTACTTCTTACAGTAAAAGAGGAGCAACAAAAGCATATAGAAACAGTGTATGACTGCCTGTATGATGCAAGCAACTGCACCCCTGATAATACATGGATTTGCTGTGGAATTTATCTTGATGACATAATGATAGGTTTTGCAATGTATGGCACATGGATAAACAGAACAAAAGAAGATGAATTAGAAGTATGGATAGACCGATTTATGATAGATGAAGACTATCAAGGAAAAGGATACGGCAAAAGAGCCTTTGGCCAGATGTCATGCTTTGTATACGAGATTTATGATACAGATAAAATTTATCTTTCTGTATATGAGGACAATGAAATAGCGGTTAAAATGTATAAAGATTTAGGCTTTGAGTTTAATGGAGAAAAGGACGCTAAGGGCGAGCTTGTAATGGTGAAAAATAGATAAAATGTGACGACATGTGAAATTTCCACATGTCGTTATTTTTATAAATTAATATAATTAATAGTACTTCATATAAAAAATCACCCTAACA
>CAYJJB010000018.1:0-13394 GCA_964370405.1 uncultured Eubacteriales bacterium
TTGTAGGATTTTGTGTAACAACTATACGCAAACCTTCAAATAATCCACTTCTTAAACCTAGATTGGTCGCCTATATTGAAGATATGTGCGTAGATAGCAACTATCGAAGAAATGGTATTGGAAAAAAGTTATTCGATGAAACTGTTCGTCTTTCAAAAAATCAAGGAGCGACTAGTGTTGAGTTAATGGTTTGGAATTTTAATTCTGAAGCAATTTCTTTTTATGAAAAATTAGGGTTTTCACACCGAAGTCATATTATGGAATATAAAGTCTAGAACTTAGTATAAGCGTTTGACGAGGTGATGTTTTGTTGTATGTATATTAGGTGAAATCGTAGGGGGTCTGCTCTTGCCGTTTGTCTAAAATTGGTAAAGCATATACTAAGTTAAAATATAATTTTATCTGTGTTATGATTTAGTAAATTGATATAGTGAGAGGTATAGCATGAATTCAAATATAATAGTTATCGGTCCGATACGTTCAGGTAAATCAACTATCTGTAAAGAACTCTCTGAAAAGCTACAAATGACTCATTTTGACATGGATGAGCAGCGTGAATGTTTATATCCTGAAATGGGATATTCAAATGAAATTGCCGAAGCAGAATTTGATTTGAAGGGAATTGAAGGCTGGTATCTATATCAAAAAACTTTTGAACTAAACGCAGTTAAAATCGCACTTTCAAAGAATAATAATGCTGTCATAGAATTTGGTGGCGGGCAGAGCGTATATGAAGAAAAATCAAGAGTAGAAGAATTTATTAATTTGATGAGTGAACAAAAATATGTTTTTTTACTATTGCCTTGTGTCGACCCTCAAAAATCGCTAGAGATTCTTGATAAGCGAATTGGAGATGAAGACGCAGAAAAAATATTGAACCGTAAATTTATTAATTCATACACAAACAAGCAAGTTGCTAGATTTACTATTTATACGGAGGGTAAGACCCCTGAGGAAACTATTGAAGAGATAATATCTCTATATAACAATGCCAAATAATCACAAACTATAAAAAACAAAACTACCACTATCAAAATTTGATAATGGTAGTTTGTTTTTATATAGCAATTTGAACGCATGAAATGCGTTCACTACAACACAATTCTTAATTTATATACTTCCTTTAAGCCATTTTTTTGAATATAGTCTATATGTAAATAGAATTCCTCTTACACCAAGCTCTAATGCCATTGCAATCCATACGCCGACAAGACCTAAACTTGATACAAGTAGATAAGAGAACACAATTCTGACACCCCACATTGTGATTAGAGTTATAATAAACGGTGCCTTTGTATCTCCTGCTCCTCTTAGACAGCCTGAAATTGCTATAGACATTGCAAAGAATGGTTGAGCGTATGCAACTATTTTTAATACTTCTGAACCAAGGGCAATGACCTCGGGGTCTGCTGTGAAAATGCTCATTAGTGGAGTTGAGAATATGTAGAGTAAAATACCTGCTATAGTCATTATGATTATGCCTATAAAATTAATTAGTTTTGCAAATCGTAAAGCTAAATCTTGTCTATTTGCGCCTATAGCCTGTCCTATCATTGTAGTGCCTGCTGTTGCTATTCCAAATGCAGGAAGGTAGCTTACCGCCTCGGCAGTTACCGCTAAGTGGTTAGCGGCTATTGCGACTGTTCCTATGGAGCTTATTATACCTGTGATTAAAATTTGTGCCGCCGATATTGTAACACGCTCAAGCGCTACAGGTGTGCCAAGCGTTACCACAGTTTTAAGGGTTTTTGCTGAATATTTAAAGCTTGTACTTTTTGAAAGCTTAATATCGCTTGACTTTTTAAACAGTACTATTACAAATAAAAAGCTTATTATAAACAGTGAAATTGCAGAGCCTAAAGCCGCACCCACAACGCCCAAATCTGCGCCCCACATAATAAATTTAACGCCGAAAACTTCGAGCTCTCTTGTGGGATAAATAAATAAGAAATTCAGTGTTACATTTATTATATTGATAAATAAATTTAGTATCATGGGTGTTTTTGTGTCGCCAGAGCAGCGAATTATTGCACCCACCATCATAACACACATATTAAAAGGAAGGGCGGCTGCTATTATCATAAAATACTGCACTGCCTGAGTGTGTATGTCCGCACTAGCACCAAGCCAAGTTGGAAGGAAGTTTGAAATTGACAGGGCTAAAGCCGACATGAACACACCGAAAATCACTATGGATTTAAGCCCTTGTGCAACTATATGTTTTGCCTCATCAAAGTCTTTAGCGCCTATTTTTTGCGCAACCTGCACCGAAAATCCTATGGACACGGCGTTTAAAATTCCGTTAAAAAGCCAAGTTGTACTTGCGGTAATTCCTATGGCGGCCGTGGCAGACGCGCCCAGTGAGCCTACCATTGCGGTGTCGATATACTGCACCATGGTGACCATAATTTGCTCAAAAATAGATGGTAGAGCTAGTGTGCTTATAAGTATTAATATACTTTTTAATTTAACCTCATCCTTATTATCAAGCATACTTTGTAAGGGGTTGATTTTTTTCATCAAGTGTGACCTCTGTCCTCTCCGCTTATTGGTGGCACAACATGTTTCTTACCCTCTTCATCCATTGCGATGTAGGTAAACTCTGCTTCACAAATTCTTTTGTGTGGGCGTCTTCCGTGGTCATAAGGTTCAACATTTGCCATTACCTTAATTTTCATTGAAGTTTTGCCCACAGACATTAAAATTGCGGTAAGATTTACTATGTCATTTGGCATTGCAGGCTCAAAAAATTCCAAATTTTTCGCACTGGCTGTTACCACGTCGTATTCGGCATGTCTTTTGGCGCAAATCGCACCGACAACGTCCATCCACGACATCAGCTGGCCGCCAAAAAGTCTGCCTGCTCCGTTAATATGCGACTGTAAAACAAGTTGGGTCATGGTGGTAAAGGATTGTTCTCTATTTTTTGATTGCATAATTACCTCTATTTTTTATTTAATTTTTTCTTATTTGAAAGCTTTTTTTGTCGACTTAGTTTCGACATTTTTTTAGGCTTTTTAGTAGTTTTACTTACCGAGTTTATAAGACCTGCACGCTTGTCGGAATGTCGCATTTTTATAAGGCAGTTATTGTCATTTCCAATTAAATCTGTTCGTTTTGCAGACATTAATGCCTTTACTACCATGTCGTAATTTTTTGGGTCACGGTACTGAATTAGTGCCCTTTGCATGGCTTTTTCTGTAGGAGTTTTTGCAACATATACAGGCTCTAGCGTTCTGGGGTCAAGGCCTGTGTAATACATGCAAGTTGAAATTGTAGATGGAGTGGGATAAAAGTCTTGCACTTGCTCTGGCATGTAGCCCAAATCCCTTAAATATTCGGAAAGCCTTATCGCATCTTTAAGCTCTGAACCTGGGTGAGAGGACATTAAATATGGCACGACATACTGGTCTTTTGAAAGTTTTTTGTTAAGCTCTTTATACCTTTTTGTAAATGCCCTATAGACACTGTTTTGTGGTTTGCCCATTTTTGAAAGAACTGGGTTTGAAACATGTTCAGGTGCTACTTTTAATTGGCCACTGATATGATGTTTTACAAGCTCTTCAAAAAAGCCCTCGTCTTTATCATTTATCAAGTAGTCAAACCTTATTCCAGAGCGTATAAATACTTTTTTTACGCCGTCTAAATTTCTAAGTTTTCGCAAAAGCTCTAAATAATCGGAGTGGTCAATTTCTAAATTTTTACATGGAGTGGGGAAAAGGCACTGCTTATCTTTACATGCACCTGCCTTAAGCTGTTTTTTACAGGCAGGTTTTCTAAAGTTTGCCGTAGGACCACCAACGTCATGTATATAACCCTTAAATTCAGGGTCTTTTATCATTATTTTTGCTTCATCTACTAAAGACTGGTGGCTTCTTGTTTGAATAATTCGCCCTTGGTGAAAGGTGAGGGCGCAGAAGTTGCAGGAGCCAAAACAGCCACGGTTGCTAATTAAGCTAAATTTAACTTCTTCAATTGCGGGTATTCCTCCCATGCTTTTATATGATGGGTGGTAATCCCTTGTATAAGGCAGAGCGTACACAGCGTCCATTTCCTCCTGTGTTAAAGGGGGTTGGGGTGGGTTTTGCACCACAAATAAGTCACTTGCATATGGTTCTATTAAAGTTTTTGCGGTAAATGGGTCTGTGTTTGAATACTGTTTGTAAAAGCTCTTGGCATAAAGCTCTTTGCTTGTAGTAATTTTATCAAAGGCAGATAGTTTTATGCCATCTGTTATATTATCTGTGTTTTTTGCCTTATAAACCGTACCTTTAATAAATGTAATTTCGCTTACAGGTATGCCACTATTAAGCGCATTTGCAATTTCCACTATACTGCGCTCGCCCATGCCATATGACACGATATCTGCTTCGCTTTCTAAAAGTATAGAGCGAAAAACTTTGTCCGACCAGTAGTCATAATGAGCAAGTCGTCTAAGGCTTGCCTCAATTCCGCCTACTATAATAGGTATGTCGCTATAAGTTTCTCGTATGAGCTTTGAATATACTATGGTGGCATAGTCGGGGCGTTTTCCCATTACGGCACCGGGACTGTAAAAGTCTTTTTTGCGCCTTTTCTTTGACACGGAATAATGGTTTACCATGGAGTCCATGTTGCCGCTTGACACCAAAAAGCCAAGTCTTGGTTTACCAAAAATACTAATGCTGTCCTTGTTTTTAAAATCAGGCTGTGCGATTATTGCAACAGAAAATCCGTTTGCCTCAAGTATTCTTGAAATTATCGCAGTGCCAAAAGATGGGTGGTCTACATAAGCATCTCCGCTTACATACACAAAATCATATTCTAGCACTCCGCTGTCTATCATTTCTTTTTTTGTTATGGGTAAAAATTTATTGTTCACTTTTTGCTCCTAAAAAATTTTCAATTGGACTTATGTCCACATTGTTTGTGTCGGCTTGTCTTAAAAAGCTTAGAAGGTGAGCAGCTATATCTTTTACTCCGCCGTCTTTATTGCTCTCTATATTTAAAGGCATAATTGGGTCGTGTACGCTAAGTCTTAGTAAAAGCCAACCGTCGCCGTTTTTATCATCAAAAGAAATTCTCATGCCCTCTCTGTTATCAGATGCTACGCTGAATTTATTTTCAAGCGCCCATGTTTCAAGCGAGTTTATTAAGTTTTCGCCAACAGGTCTAAAATCATCACAAAGTATAGGGAATCTAAGCTCTATTTCCTCTTTTGCAACTTTTAAATCTTCAATTAAATAAGAAAGTTTTTTGCCCTCTTTTTTAAGTCTTGCCATTTCAATTATAATTTTTGTGACTAAATATGCGCCGTCGTCAAGGAAATAATTCTCACGCATTGCGGCATGTCCACTGGTTTCTATAGCAAGAGGGCAGTTAATTCCCTCGTTATTTAGCCTTATTGCCTCATTAATTACGTTTTTATATCCACGTTTAAATCTGTGATGTACTCCACCTAGTTTGTTTTCTATATAATCTTTAAGTCCGTCAGAGGTTATGGAGTCTGTGACTATTGTTCCACCGTCATTTCCTTTTAAGGCTATTGCAGAAGATATTGCAACAAGTGCATTTCGGCTAATTTCTACGCCGTTTTCATCAACTGCTGCACCACGGTCTACATCGGTATCAAAAATTACACCTAAGTCAGCATTTGCCTTTACAGTTGCACAAGACACAGAGTGCATTGCCTCTTTATCTTCTGGGTTTGGCACATGGTTTGGAAACATTCCGTCAGGCTCTAAAAATTGGCTGTCGCTTACATCTGCACCTAAAGGAGCAAGCACGTCGCTTGCATAAAATCCACCAGCACCGTTTCCTGCATCTACCACAATTTTAAATCCTTTAAGTGGCATGTCAAATTCTTCTGCGTTAATTCCATTTTTAATCATTTCACGCAGATTTTGTGCATATTTTTTCATGTAGTCAGATTTAATTATCTCTCCACCGTCTTTTTTTTCTGCGGTTTTACCATTTTGTGCAAAGTCTAAAATTTCTGAAATATCAGTGCTTTCAAGGCCTCCGTTTTCTGTAAAGAATTTTAGACCGTTTCTATTAAATGGGTGATGGCTTGCTGTAATTTGCAGTGAAGCATGGCATGGTATTTCTTTTACTGCCATAAACATAGATGGAGTAGACGCTAGTGCGCAGTCGTAAACTGTAGCTCCTGCGCTTTTAAATACATCTTTAATCACTGTGCTTATTCTATCTGCCGAAATTCTGGAATCATGACCCAAAGCTAGTTTTAAATCGCTCACTTTAATTTCTAATTTTTGCTCGCACCATAGTAGAAAACCGTGTGCAATAGAAGCTATGACCTCGTTTGTCAAATTAATCTCTTGACCTTTAACGCCCTCGCTTGCAACTCCTCGTATGTCTGTTCCGCTTTTAAGTATTTTATATATCATAATAAGTACTCCTAACTTTTTTATTTTAATTCATACACTATAATTATATACGACAAAAAGAAAAAAATAAATACCCATAAGTAAAAAGTTCTACTTTATTTTTAAGCGCTTATATGGTAAAATGACTATAATTAGCTGTAAAGAGGTGTTTTATGCCAAAAACGAATAAAAACCCTAATAAAAAAGTGACAACACCAATTTTTGTTTTATTTATTTTAACGATATTAGTAGTGACGGTGTCCAGATTTACACCGCTTTTAGAATATTTTGAAATTGCACCTGCGCTAAAAAATGGTGTAATAAATGCACATTTCTTTGATGTAGGACAAGGCGATAGCTCCTTAGTTCAAATACCTAAGGAAGATGGAACATATTATAATATGCTGATAGACAGCGGTGAATATAGTCAGGCGGATACTTTGCTTGAAAGTTTAGAGGACTGTGGAGTGAAAAAGCTTGATGCAATAGTTGCAAGTCACCCGCATGCAGATCATATAGGCGCTATGGCTTTGGTAATTGAAAATTATGAGGTAGAAAATTTTTACATGTCAGACATTCCTGATGAGCTTTTACCAACTACAAAGAGTTATGAAAGTATGCTTGATGCTCTAATTGAATTTGATGTGCCAGTGACATATCTTAAATCAGGCGATGGTAT
Source organism: uncultured Eubacteriales bacterium (assembly GCA_964370405.1). Lineage (GTDB taxonomy): Bacteria > Bacillota > Clostridia > Oscillospirales > Acutalibacteraceae > SIG603. Next base: position 7,045 of record CAYJJB010000018.1, read on the forward strand.
AGACACAGGGACAAGTGCACGTGTAGAGATTTTATCACCTTTTAGTGAAGAAGAGTATGAAGATTTAAATGACTACTCTATTGTAATGAAAATAAGTCTTTTAGAACAAAGCTTTTTGTTTACAGGTGATGCAGAGAAGTTTGCCATTGATTTAATGATAGAAAATGGGATGAATTTAAGTGCAAAGGTGTTAAAACTACCACATCATGGTTCTACAACAAGCACATATGAAGAAATGCTTGAGGCGATAAATCCTGAAACTGCAATTATATCATATGGAAAAGATAATTCTTATGGACATCCACATGATGAGGTTGTGATTTACTTAGAAGATTTCGGTTGCGAGATTAAAGAAACCGCTAAAGAGGGAAATATATTAATAAATTAAAGGAGCAAGACTATGAAACTAAGTTTTCGTTGGTATGGAGAAGATGATAAGGTAACACTTGAAAACATAAGGCAAATACCTAAAATGCATTCTGTGGTAACAGCTGTTTATGATGTGCCACCGGGTGAAGTTTGGAAAGAAGAAAGTATACAAAGGCTTAAAAACTTAACTGAAAGCGCAGGACTTAATTTTGATGTAATAGAGTCTGTTCCTGTGCATGAAGATATTAAGCTTGGAAGAAATAATAGGGATGAACTTATTGAGAATTACTGTGAGAATATAAGGCGTCTTAAAAAAGCTGGAGTAAAAGTTATTTGCTATAACTTTATGCCAGTCTTTGACTGGACAAGAACAGATTTAGAACATGTTTTAGAAGACGGCTCAACATCACTTGTTTATTATCATAAAGATGTAGAGAGTGTAGACCCTGTAAACAGTGATATGTCACTTCCTGGTTGGGATGCAAGTTATAGTAGAGAAGAGCTTAAAGAGCTTGTAAATACATATAGAAATATAAATGAAGAAACGCTTTGGGATAATTTGAAGTATTTTTTAGAAAAAGTAATTCCCGTGGCTGAAGAAAACGACATTTATATGGCAATTCACCAAGATGACCCGTGTTGGGGAATATTTGGACTGCCAAGGATAATTACAGATGAAAAAAATTTAGATAGGTTTTTAAAACTTGTAGACAATAAGCATAACGGACTTACATTTTGTGTGGGTTCACTTGGTTGCAGTGGAAAAAATGACCTAGTTAAAATGGCAGAAAAATATGCCAAAATGGGCAGAATACACTTTGTGCATATGAGAAATGTAGCAGTGACCGAAGAAGGCTTTGAAGAGAGGGCACATGCATCGTCTTGTGGGTCGGTTGATATGTATGCCGTTATGAAAGCTTTGTATGACGGCGGATTTAGAGGCTATGTAAGACCTGACCATGGCAGAATGATTTGGGGAGAAACTGGCAGAGCAGGTTATGGACTTTATGACAGAGCACTTGGTGCTACATATCTAAATGGCTTATGGGAAGCCATTTGTAAAGCAAGTTTGTAAGAGAGGTAGTGCGGTAAGATATGGATAGAAGAGATATGGGAAGAGCACCAGTAAGGAATAAGAAAAAAGGAAAACCACCTGTGTACTTTTTTGCATTTGCAGGACTTGTTTGTGCGGTACTACTTTTAGTTGGAATTATAAGTATAATAGCAAGTTTATTCACGTCACCAAGTACTGAAAAAGACGACACTCAGTCGCAAGGTGCAGATGTTCCAGCAGTTGCACAGGTAACACCAACACCTACAGTAGAGCCTGAAAGTACTGTGGTAAGAACAGATTATACAGTTGAAGATTTAGACTTATCTGTAGATGGCATAGACTTTACACCCGGTACGTTTTCACTTGATAATATGTTTGATACAACTATTTTAAAAGAGAGTGAAGCGGCAGATGATGAGTATATAAATGAAATAGTTTTTGTGGGAGAGTCTACCACCTATGGTTTATATCATTATGAAACTTTACCAAAAGGCAAAGACACCACACATGTTTGGACACCGACAAGTGGTACTTTAATGCTTACAAATGCAAATGCAGATGTGGGAAAAGTTAATGTGTATAACCCAAACACCAGTGCTTATGAAGATATGTTGATTAGTGATGCCGCAGGGCTTTACAAACCAAAATATATGGTGATTACTCTAGGTCTTAACGGAGTTAGTTTTTATATTGATGAGCAGGCAGATTATTATATAGGCGAATATGTAAAACTTATTAATGAAATAAGAAAAAAATCGCCCGACACAAAAATTATGGTGCAGTCGGTATTCCCAGTTGCACAGTCTTATGAATATTCAGACAGCATTTCAAATTTAAGGCTTAATAAGGCAAATTATTTGTTTGCAAAAATGTGCGAGCAAATGCAAGTAAAATTTTTAAACTCTGCACCGATTTTTATGAATGAAAGCGGTGATATGGACGAAAGCTATCATAACGGTGATGGTCTTCATCTATCAGCAGAGGCACTAAACATGGAAATAGATTTTATTAAAAAACATAAATATCAGTAATGAGGGAGAATTTATAACAATGAGAAAATTTTTATTAATGATGGCGGTAGTAAGTTTAAGTATATTTTTAGTAGCATGCGGTGGCAGTGCTGATTCTGGTGAATATAAAACAGATGTATCAGCAAATGATTTGTGTACACAAATAGGAGAAGAAATAGGACTTTCAGCAGATGCAATGGCTTTTTCAGATGAAGCAAGAGTAAGTGCGGAGCATTTAAGTGATGTAAGTTTAGATACTACAGAGTCTTTTGCTGCATATTCATCATCAGTTAGTACTTCTTTAAATGAAATAGTAATAGTACAAGCAAAAACCGCAGATGATGTGGCTGCACTGAATACACAAGTAGAAACTTCTGTTTCTAACATGAAAGAAATAAGAACCACTTATGCAGACTACCTACCAGAAGAGTATGAGAAAGTGGAGAACACAAAAATTACTCAAGTTGGAAATTATATAATGTATACAGTTTTAGACAGTGAAATGGAAGCGGCAGCTATTACTGCCATGAAAGATATTTTAAGTAAATAAGTTAAGAAAGGTTAACACATGCTTTTTTCTAGTGTTTTATTTCTTTTTGTCTTTTTACCTATAGTCATTTTAACGTATTATCTTTCCCCAAGAAAAATAAAAAACCTAATACTTTTTGTATCAAGCTTGGTTTTTTATGCTTGGGGAGAGCCTATTTATATCTTACTTATGATGTTTTCATCAACAGTTGATTATGTATGCGGTATTGCAATAGATAAAGGCAAAAGGAAAAACAGTGCGACGCTACAAAAAGTCGCATTAATTTTTAGTATAGTAATAAATATAAGTTTGCTTGCAACCTTTAAATATGCAGATTTTTTTATAATGAATGTAAATACCTTGTTTGGCGGAAGCATAGCTCTTTTAAAACTTGGACTGCCACTTGGTATTAGTTTTTACACCTTCCAGTCCATGTCTTATACCATAGACTGTTATAGAGGTGAAGTGAAGGCGCAGAAAAATTTTATAACCTACTCTACTTATGTGTCACTGTTTCCACAACTTGTAGCAGGCCCCATAGTAAGGTATAAGTCGGTTGAAGATCAAATGGAAAACCGCACCGAAAGTTTTGAGCTTTTTTCACAGGGTGTTATAAGATTTGTAATAGGTCTTTCCAAAAAAATGTTAATTGCAAATAATTTGGGTTACTTTTGGACCCAAATTCAAAACTTGCCATCAAATGAAATTTCTGTTATGACAGCGTGGCTAGGCATTTTTGTGTTTCCAATGCAGCTTTATTTTGATTTTTCAGGATATAGCGATATGGCGATAGGTCTTGGCAAAATGTTTGGGTTTAAGCTTATTGAAAACTTTGACTATCCATTTATTGCAAAAAGTGTTACAGAATTTTGGCGCAGGTGGCATATGTCGCTTGGTACATGGTTTAGAGAATATGTTTATATTCCGCTAGGTGGAAACAGAAAAGGAAGCGGCAGAACATATTTTAATTTATTTTTTGTCTGGTTTTTAACAGGACTTTGGCATGGCGCCACATTCACTAATGTGTTATGGGGACTGTGGAGCGGTGTGCTCATAGTTATGGAAAGAGCGTTTTTATCAAAGGCGCTTTCAAAAATTCCAAGTATATTTGCAAGAATTTACACAAATGTGTTTATGTTTATAGGACTTTTATTTTTAGCATATGATGATATTGCACCTTGTTTTGAGTTTGTGGTTAAAGCTTTTGGCGTAAACTCAAGTACCTTTATTGACAGCACATTCATTTATTTCTTTATGTCATCTTTGGTGTTAATTGTTTTAAGCATAATTGGTGCTACACCTATTGTAAAGAAAGCTGCTTTACGCATTAAAAATTCATATGAAAACACTATGGCATATAATATTGGTGCTATGCTTGTAGTATTTTCACTCTTATTTATTTGTACAGTCTTTTTGGTCAGTGAGACATTTAATCCTTTCTTATATTTTAGATTTTAATTGGAGTTACAATGCAAAAATCAACATCATATAAAATTTTTACATTTACATTTTTAATATTCATTTTTGCGTTTCTTTGCGCACTTGTATTTTTTCCTAAAGAAGAATTTTCAGAACAAGAAAATAGAGCGCTTGAGAGCTTTCCGCAGTTTTCGGTGGAAAGCCTACTTGAAGCACAGTGGACAAAAGATTTTGAAACTTATTTAAATGACCACGCACCTTTTAGGAATTTTTTTGTTAGTGCAAGAACTGAAATAGTGCACTCTATTGGGTATAAGGAAGTAAATGGAGTGTATTTAGGTGAGGATGGTTATCAACTTCAAAAAATTGATGTAGAAGAGGACAAGATGCAAAACTCACTGAGTTCAGTATCCACCTTTATTCACAATAATGAAGATAAAAATATAGTTGTGTCGGTAGTACCGTCGGCATCTTTTATACTGTCTGATAAACTTTCGAACAATGCATATCTTCCGTTTGATGAAGATGAATTTCAAATGTCAGCACAGAATTTGCTTTCTGACAAGTATATTGACCTTACACCTGTTTTGAGGGAAAGTAGAGATGATTATATTTATTATAAAACAGATCACCACTGGACCACAAATGGAGCTTATGTAGCCTTTAAGGAAATTGCTGAAAAACTTGGACTTGAAATTATAGACGATTATGAAGTTTTGGAAATAAGTGATGAATTTTTAGGAACAACATACTCAAAAACCTCTATGTGGGGTAGTGAACAGGACACAATTTTGAGATATGACTTAAATGGATATGATTATAAATACAGCGTTTATGTACCAGAAATTGATAAGACGTATGACTCTATATATTTTGATGAGTATTCATCTGAAAAAGACAAGTATTTGTACTTTACAGGACATAACAGATCACTTATAGAAGTGCAGACAGAAAATAATACGGGAAAAGAAATTACAGTAATAAAAGACTCAATTGCAAACTCATTTATCTCATTTCTTCTTCCATATTATGATAAAATAAATATAGTAGACCTAAGGTTTTATAATGAGGATATAGATGAACTTATAAAAAATAGTGATGATATTTTAATTTTATATTATACCGAAGGATTTTCACAAGACAGAGCCATTTCAAAACTTGAGAGGTAATTATGTGCACTTTAATTAAAAATGCAACAATTTTTGATGGCTTGGGAAGCAAGTCTTTTATAGGAGATGTGCTTATTGATGGTGAAAAAATTAAAGAAATAGCAGAAAATATTAAGTGTAATGATAAAGTGATAAAAGTAATTGAAGCAAATGAAAAAGTGCTTTGTCCAGGATTTATCGATATACACAGGCACTGTGATGTAAAGGCGATAAGTGATGAAAACTTTGGTATGCTTGAAACAGCTCAAGGAATTACTTCAACCGTGGTTGGAAACTGCGGTATAAGTGTTTTTCCTATAAAGGAAAATTCACACGAACTTTACGATTTTCATCAGGCAGTAATTGGTAAAGTAAATCAAGATTTGCCAAAGAATTTTTTGAGCTATAAAGAAGAACTTTTAAAAAATCCACCTACAATTAATTTAGGTACCATGATAGGTATGGGTTCGGTAAAAATTATGGTGAAGGGTTTTTCTAATACGCCTTTTACCAAAGAAGAAACTGAACAAGCTAGGGATATAATAGATAATGCGCTTGAAAACGGAGCACTTGGGGTTAGCCTTGGTATAATGTACATACCTGAGTGTTACAGCAGCATAGAAGAAATGGCGCAAATTTTAATGCCACTTAAAAAATATAATAAGCCAATAACTGCCCATATAAGAGGCGAGGGAAACAGCATGGTGGACAGTATTAAAGAAGTGGTGGAGCTTGCAAAAATTGTTGGAGTACCGCTTCAAATAAGCCATTTTAAAAGCTGTGGTATGAAAAATTGGGGAAAAGAGATATATAAAGCAATA
>CAYJJB010000018.1:13404-28713 GCA_964370405.1 uncultured Eubacteriales bacterium
TTCAAGGCCATAGATTATATAAATATGTCAAGGAGTAAAGGTTTACAGATAAGCTGTGATTTTTACCCATATGAGGGTGGGAGCACCTCGCTTACAACAATGTTACCACCTTCTTTTGTGAAGGGAGATTTACAAACTGCTTTAAATAAACTTGGCACAACAGAGGGTGTTGATGAATTTAGACAGGCAAGTTTTATAGATTATAAGGACTGGGATAATTATGTTGTAGGACTTGGCTGGGATAAAATGATAATAAGCGCTGTTGAAAAAGAAGAGTTTGTAAAGTTTATTGGCTTGTCGCTTGAAGAGGCTGCACATAAGTACCGTTATAAAGATGGGGCAGAGCTTGCGGCAAAACTTATGCACGAGGAAAACGGTAAAACAACAATAATTATAATGAGTATGGATAAAAATGATGTAGATGAAATTGCAAAGCTTTCATATTCAGCAGTGATATCGGACGCACTTTATGCCGATACAAACACGGTTCACCCAAGACTTTACGGTGCTTTTCCAAAAATCATTCGTGACTTTGTTATGGAGAGGAAAATTCTTTTAATGGAGCAGGCTATTGAAAAAATGACATCGCTACCTGCACGCTTTATGGGAATTTATGATAGAGGTGTGCTGCGCGAGGGCGCCTATGCCGACATAATAATGTTTGACCCTGAAAAATTTAGGGACAATGCAAGTTTTGAAAGTGGAAAAAAACTTGCCACAGGACTTGATTTTATGATGATTAACGGTGAAATTTTAATTGAGGACGAAAAATATAGTAAACTTAAAAAAGGAAAATTTTTATATAATTAAAAGGAGAAAAAATTATGAACGTATACGACAAACTACAGGAAATGAATATCACTTTACCACCACCTCCTCCAAAAGGTGGAATTTACACACCGGTAATGCCGTTTGGAGAAAATTTACTTTATTGCAGTGGTTGTGGACCAGACATAGGTGAGGGCACAGTAATAAAAGGAAAACTTGGAAGTGAAGTGTCACTTGAAGATGGGCAAAAAGCGGCGTATAACTGCATGTTAAATGTAATTTCAAACCTACATAACTATTTAGGCGACCTAAATAAAATTAAAAAATTTGTAAAAGTACTTGCCTTTGTAAGAGGCGAAGATGATTTTACAAGCCAACCACAAGTTGTAAATGGCGGAAGTCAACTTTTACTTGATATTTTCGGTGAAGAAAAAGGTCTTCCAGCACGCTCTGCAATAGGCACAAACTCACTACCTGGTGGAATTACTTGCGAAATTGAGTGCTTGGTGGAAATAGAATAATGTATACTTTCGATAAAGAAAAAGAAATATGCTCGCCTTGTCTTATTTTTTATACTGATTTAATTGAAGCGAATATACTAAAAATGATAGAAATGGCGGGAACAGCTGATAAACTTTGGCCGCATATAAAAACTCACAAATGCTCTGATATAGTGAAACTACAAATTAAAAATGGTATAAGTCGCTTTAAAACTGCAACTATAGCAGAGGCGAAAGCAGTGGCAAGTGTTGGTGCTTTACATGTGATTTTAGCGTATCCGCTTGTAGGCCCTAATATTAAAGCGTTTAAAACTTTATGTGATGCATATAAAAATACTAAGTTTTATGCAGTGGCTGATAATTTAGAGCAAGTGAAATTGTTGGCAAAATATTTCACTAAGGAAGAGCCAGTAAATCTTTTAATTGATGTAAATTTAGGCCAAGAAAGAACAGGTGTAAATCTTGAAAATCTTGAAGGCTTTTACCGCCTTTGCCAAAATATAACAAATGTAAATCTTATGGGTTTACACTGTTATGACGGGCACAGGCATGAAAAAGACTTTTCTCAAAGAATTTATGAAGTAGAGAAAACGGACAATAAGCTAAAAGATATAATAGAAAGACTTGAAAACTGCGAAATTGTGGTTTTGGGTGGAACGCCTTCTTTTCCTTGTCATATAAAATGTATGGAAAACGCATTTTATAGTCCTGGTACATTGGTTTTACACGATTATGGGTACAGCAAGTCTTATCCAGATATGAATTTTGACATTGCGGCGACAGTCCTTACAAGAGTTATAAGCAGACCCACAAAAAACACCTTTACAATAGATTTAGGTACAAAGGCGGTGTCGTGCGACTCAAAAGAAGTTCGAGCTGTAATTTACGGCATAGAGTATGCAAAAACAGTAATGCATAGCGAAGAGCACATGGTTTTGGAGCTTGATGAAAACGATTTGCACCTTATGCCCAGTATTGGAGATGAGCTTTACGCACTTCCTTGGCACATTTGTCCTACAGTTGCGCTTTATAATAAGGCAGTAGAGGTTCAAAACGGCAAATTTTTGAGGTATTTAGATATTGATGCAAGGGACAGAATATAACAAAACTTGCAAATTTTTATAAAATATGTTATTATAATCAAAATTATTTTTAAGGAGTGATATTATCCATTATGGATGAGCACAGTATAACGTTAATTTCTATACTTATTATTTTAGTTGGTCTTTCCGCCTTTTTCTCTTCTACAGAAACAGCGTTTTCTTCGATGAGCAGAGCAAGGATTAAGACTATGGCACAAGAAGGTGTAAAAAATGCAAGACTTGCATATAAACTTTCTGAAAATTATGATGAGCTTATATCTACTATATTAATAGGAAACAATATAGTGAATATTGCGGCTGCTACTTTGGCAACAATTTTATTTGTAGGTTTCTTTCAAGACAATGGCGCTACAGTGTCTACGGTTGTTATGACAATTGTTGTGCTAATATTTGGTGAGGTTACACCAAAAAGTCTTGCAAAAGAAAATCCTGAAAGCTACTCAATAGCAGTGGCTCCTGTAATGAATGTACTTATAGTAATATTTAAGCCAATTAACTTTTTGCTTGTAAAGTTTAAAACAATGATAGGCAAATTGTTTAAAATTAAAGGTACTACAACCATTACAGAAAATGAAATTATTACCCTAGTTGAAGAGGCGGAGCAAGTAGGTGGCATTGAAGAGCACGAGCGTGACCTAATTAAAAATGCGATAGAATTTGATGATTTAGAAGCCATTGATATTATTACGCCAAGAATTAATGTGGTGGCAATTGATGTAGTTACAGAAAAAGATGAAATTTTGAGAATGTTTAGAGAAACAGGTTATTCAAGATTTCCGGTTTTTGAAGGAACTGTAGACAGCATAGTAGGTATTATTAATGAAAAGGACTTTCATAATCATATGATGTATGAAAATGCTACTATAGATAGTATAATAAAACCGGTTGAATTTGTACCTCCTTCAATGAAGATATCAGAGCTTTTAAAAATATTCCAAAAGAAAAAATTGCACCTTGCTGTAATAGTTGATGAATTTGGCGGAACAGAGGGTATAGTAACTTTAGAGGATATACTTGAAGAGCTTGTAGGTGATATTTGGGATGAGCATGACGAGATGGCAGCTAGCATACTTGATATAGGTGATAGCGAATATTTGGTACCGACCAGCACAGACCTTGATGAGCTTTTTGAGAAATTTAAAATAGTCGATGAAATTGAGGCTTCAACAGTAAACGGCTGGGTAATTGAAAATATAGACAAAATACCAGCAGTTGGAGATAACTTTGACTTTGACAACTTGAGTATATTAGTAACTAAGGTTGAGAGCAAGAGGGCGACCGAGCTTAAAATTAAAGTGAATTATGAAAAAGTTGATGATGAAAATGACAAATTGTAATATATTAGACACAGTTTTTACTGTGTCTTTTTTATTTTTGTATCCAAAATACACAAAACAACAAGTTTTGACAAAGTGCATACTTTGCCATATTATGTAAGTTAGTGTATGCATGTGTTCATAAATTCGTCATTGTTTACTATGATAAAGTTACTATTTGTGCACTTTGTCAATTGACGTATAAATTATGAATTTTTTTTATACAAATTTTTAAAAATCCATTGACTTTTAAATTTCGTAATGATATAATCAGCAACGAAAAAGCACGGAGCATGATTTAAATTTTTAGTAAATATAGCTACATATTAAGCTTGTTACAAACTGTAACGCAATCGATTACATTTTGTAACAAACAGTGTACTCTCAAACTACACTTATGAATTATATAGGCTAAAAAGTTAAAACTGCTCAGCGCTTGAACTAAAGGGTTTAACTTAACCCAATTAAAATTTATTAGGAGGCAAATTCAGTATGAAAAAAAGAGTTATCACATCTCTTCTTGCAGTTGCAATGCTAGTATCTGTTATAGCTGTTGGCTTTACAGGTTGCGGCGACACAGAAGGCATGACAATTGTTGGTACACCAAGAGCTGAGACTTTAATAGTTGAAACTCAAAACCCAACAGACACTCCAGGACAATTCAATCCTAACATGACAGGTACTTCATCAGGTTTTGGTATTCACCAATTACTATGGAACCACTTGTGGGAAATGAACACAATCACAGGTGAGCAATTCGGCGATATCGCTGTTGACTTACCTACATCAAACGAAGACTTCACAGAGCATGAAGTTAAAATCCGTGAAGGCATGACATGGTCAGACGGCGAGACACTAGATGCTCACGACGTTGCTTTCTCATTCACAGCTATTATGGAAAATGAGAACCATTCAAGCTACACATACTTTAACCAAGTTTTTGCATCTGTAGAAGCTACTGATGATTACACAGTTAAAATTGTGACTAACGAAACATTCCCAAGAATTGCTCTAAGATTTGGTGTTACTATTTATGGTGCAACTCCAAAAATTATCCCAGAGCATATCTATAAAGATCAAGACATCACAACTTACCCTGACTCAGAGCCAGTTGTATCAGGACCTTACACAGTTGACAGATACGACGAAAATGGTTCTTGGATTCTTTACAAACTACGTGAAGATTGGCAAAACACTTCAGTTGGTATAATGGAAGGTCAACCTCAAGCTCAATACATCTTATTCCAAGCTTTTGCAAGTGCTGAAACTCGTCAGCTAGCTATGCTTGACAATAATGTTGACATCATGGTTGAAGTTACTCCAGAAGACTATGAAGCTCTACTAGCTAATGAAAATGTTAGCGCATGGTACGACGGCTTCCCATATGCAACATCTGATGACCCTTGTTCAAAAGGTATTGCATTCTCAATGGGTCAAGGCGCTCCATATGATAACGCTGACTTCCGTTGGGCGATTGCACTAGCAATGAACTTTGATGAAGTTTCTATGAATATCTTCTCAGGTATCGGACGTTCATCACCATTCCCAATCCTAACAGCTACAGCTGCTATGATGGAAACATACTACCTACCAATGCTTGATTGGGTTAAAGAGTTTGAGCTTGACCTAGGTGACGGCACAACAGTTAAACCATTTGATGATCAATATGCATTTAGAATGGCTGAAATTCAAAGAGAAAAAGGCCATGATATTCCAGAAGATGAAGAAACAATTATCGACATGTTCGGTATTGGTTGCTGGAAATATGATCCAGAATCTGCAGAAAAACTTCTAATCAAAGCTGGTCTTACAAAAGAAGCTGACGGTTGGTACTTCGAGGGCGAGCCATTTGTTATCAATATGACTTACCTAACAGGCACAGAGCCTCAAGCTGGCCGTGGTACAGAAGCTGCTTACCAACAACTTACTGAGTTTGGTCTAAATTGTAACCTAACAGGTGAAAGCTCAGCAACATGGGGCACAAACGGTTCTAATGGTACATATGAAATCGCTGGCTACTGGCCAACAGGCGGTATCACAAATGATATCTACTCACAAATCAGCGGTTGGGCAAATGACCTAATCGAGCCAATCGGCACAACAGGTTCTGGCCAAGGTACTCGTTGGGATAACCAAGAAGCTACTGACATCATTCATGAACTATCTGAAACTGACCCAACAGATCCAAGATCAGTTGAACTAGGTACTGAGTTTATTAAACTTGCTATCGAAGACATGGTATTTATCGGATTCCACTCAGGTGTTAAACTTGTTCCAACAAACTCAACATACTGGACAGGATATCCAACATCAGAAGATGATTACAATGGTCCTTGGTGGTGGTGGAGCTTATTCAAATTCTTTACACCACACATCACAGCAACAACAACTACAACTGCTTAATTTTTAATTAAGTTAGTTAATTGAATTAATGCGGGGAGGCGCACTCCCAGAGAGTGCGCTTCTTCCATTTTTATTATGATTTTGTGAATTTATTATTTTAGGAAGGAGTGTAACTGTGAAATTCCGTAAATATTTTTTAATTAGACTAGCATCATGTCTTTTAACTATTTGGATAGGCGTTACATTTATCTTTTTTGTTCCTCGTATGTTCCCATCTGATCCAGTTGAAGGTATGATAGCACAAATGCAATCTTTATCAGGCGCTATGGATCCAGCACAAATGGATGCGTTGCGCTCACAACTTAGAGTTCAATTTGGTCTTGAGGGGTCACTACTTGAACAATACGGTTCATTCTTATACAACGGTCTACTACGCTTTGATTTTGGACCATCACTTATGAACTACCCAACTCCTGTTATGGAGATTATAGGTAGAAACTTACCCTATACTTTAGGGCTTGCACTTACGACAACAATACTTGCTTGGACTATAGGTAACACTATTGGCCTATTAGCAGGATTTAGAAAAAATAAACGTTCCTCTAAAATACTTGAGAGTATTGCGATATGTATTTATCCTATACCTTACTTTATTATAGCACTTATATTCCAAATATTCTTTGGGTTTGTGCTGGGTTGGTTCCCATTAGAGGCTACAATTTTGACGGGCGGTACCACAGGACAGTTCTTTAGTTCGCTCATCATGTCATCAATAATGCCTGCTGTAACAATGATAATGCTCGGTACAGGCTGGTGGATTATTTCTATGAAATCTCTATCAAGTACTACTGCAGAAGAAGATTTTGTACAGTTTGCAAGATTTAGAGGTCTATCTGAGGGCACAATAGGAAAAAGCTATGTTTTCAGAAACTCTATTTTAACACAAATTACTGCTCTTGCTATGAGCTTAGGCGGCGTTTTCGGTGGTTCAATTATGACAGAGATCATCTTTGGATACCCAGGCGTTGGTTCTCTAATGCAAGGTGCGGTACAGCAGTCGGACTATAACATGATTTTAGGTTGTATTACAATTTCTATCGTTGCAATTTCTATTGCTACATTTATTGTTGATATTGTCTATCCATTTATAGACCCACGCATTAGATATAGTTAAGGGGGTAGATGAATTATGACAGGTTTTAATAGATTTTGGAAAAATGCGTCTGGCCGCTTTAAACTAGGTATTATAATTACATTTATATTCTTTGTTATAGGATTTGTAATTTATTATATACCACATATTAATCCATTTACATTTAACAGTTATGGAAACAACTTGCCAATGAGCGCAGAAAATCCACTTGGTACTACAAGTATGGGACAAGACGTTATGTGGCTTTTAATTGAAGCTATTCATAACTCACTTACTATGGGTCTTATAGTTGCTACTATCGGTACTTGCTTAGGCGTATTCGTAGGCCTTCTAGCTGGTTTCTCCGGTGGTGTAGTTGACCGTATACTAACAACACTAACAGATACTTTTATAGTTATTCCTTCACTACCAATTCTTATTTTGATGACTTCTCTAATGAGAGGCGGCGGTGCATCTACAACATTCTTGATGGCGATTGTTCTTGCTATGTTTGCATGGGCATGGCCTAGCCGTCAAATTCGTTCAATGGCACTTACAATTAGAGAGCGTGACTTTATTCATACAGCATGGTTCTCAGGTGAGGGCACAGTACAAGTTGTTGTAACAGAAATTTTACCTTTTGCACTAACTTGGGCACTATCAAACTTCATGAATGCAACACTTGCAGCTATCGGCACAGAGTCAAGCCTTGCTGTTATGGGTCTATCACCTGCAAACTTTGTTTCACTAGGTAATATGATTCAATGGGCAAGAAACTTTAATGCTGTTTTCCTAGGCCACTGGCTATGGATAGGCTCACCTATCGTTGCAACTGTTATACTCTTTGTAGGCTTATTTATGCTAATTACAGGGTATAATGACTATCAAGCTAAGAAGAGAGGTAAGTCATAATGCTAAAAATTGAAAATTTATCCACTTCTTATAAAACTATGGACGGCGACGTTCATGTTATTACCAAGGTTGACTTTGAAATTAAAGACAATGAAATATTTGGTATCGCCGGTGAATCCGGTTGCGGTAAAACTACACTACTTAAAGTTTTATATGACATAGTAGAGTATCCGCTTGTAATCAATAGTGGTAAAGTTACTTTAAGTGGCGAAAGAAACGGCGAAAAATATGAGTTTGTTTCTGATGCCGATACACGTGCTATAAGAAAAACTTGGTGGCATAACATAGCTTATGTTCCTCAAGCTGCACAAAGTGTTCTAAACCCAATTATGAAACTAAAAGCTCAGTTTTTAGATTCAATTCCAAAATCTGAGAAAGCAAATGAAACTGAAGAGCAAACTCTTAAAAGAGTTGCTACATATCTTGAAGAATTAAGCCTATCTCCTGATGTGCTTGAAGCTTATCCGTTCCAACTTTCAGGTGGTATGCGTCAACGTGTTATCATAGCACTTGCGACATTTATGTCACCAGGTCTAGTTCTTGCCGATGAGCCTACAACAGCGCTTGACGTTGTTGTTCAAAGAGGTATCTTGATGATGCTTATGCGTCTTCAAAAACAACTTAAAAACTCATTTGTTATTGTTTCTCATGACATGGGTGTTCACTATCAAATTACAGACAGAATGGGTATCATGTACTCAGGAAGCTTTATTGAACTTGGCAAAACTGAGGAAATTTTCTCAGACCCAGTTCACCCATATACTCAAATGCTAGTTGCGGCTCTGCCAAAACTTGGTGATAAGAGTCAAAAAGTTGGTATTCCAGGACGTCCACCCTCACTTGCAAATCCTCCAGAGGGTTGTAGATTTGCAGCACGTTGCCCTAAAGCATCTGATCGCTGCCGTAAAGAAGTTCCTGATTTTATCGAAGTTAAACCAGGCAGATTTGCTGCTTGTCACTTATTAGAGAAAGGAGTGTAATCATGGCTGATAAATTGTTAGAAGTAAAAAACCTTACCAAAGTCTTTGGTATTGGTGGTATGCTTAGTAAAAAGAAACTGACAGCCGTTGACGATGTTAGCTTTAGCATTGAAAACGATAAGCCTGTTATACTTTCTGTCGTTGGTGAATCAGGTTGCGGTAAATCTACTCTTTGTAAAATGATTTTACGTATGCACCAAGCTGATGGTGGTCATATTCATCTTTTAGGTCACAATTATGCTGATAAAAAGAATTATAACCCAAAACAATTCAAGCTTGATGTACAACCTATATTCCAAAATCCATATGAGTCTTTCTCAGCTAGAAAGCCAGTTGACTCATACCTATTTAACACAGCACTTAGACTAAAAATCGCAAAAAATAAAGAAGAAGCAACAAAAATTGTTGACGAAACTTTAAAAAATGTTGGTATGTCACTTGCAGTTGTTAAAGGCAAATATCCTGCACAGTTCTCAGGCGGTGAGCTACAACGTATTTCAATAGCACGTGCGCTTATCACACGTCCAAAAATTATCATTGCGGACGAACCTGTTGCAGCTATAGATGCTTCAATGAAAATGAACATTGTTAACTTATTTAAAGAACTTAAAGAGAAATACAACGTTTCATTTATTTACATCACTCATGACCTTTCAACAGCTTACTACGTATCTGATTACATAGCTACACTTTATCGTGGATGTCTAATCGAGTACGGCGATGCTAAAGAAATCATGGATGACCCAGCTCACCCATACACAGAGCTTCTGATGAATGCGGTTCCAAGAGTTGGCGACAAATGGAAAGACGACCTAGTACTACCTGATATGGAAGATAAAGAGTATTCAATATCTTACTGTAAATTCGCACCTCGTTGCCCTTATGCAACTGATGAGTGCAGAAAAGACAGACCAGAGCTTAAAGATTTAGGTAACGGCAGAACAGTACTTTGTAATCACCCATTAAACAGATAAAAATTATCCACCCTCTGAAAATGAGGGTGGATTTTTTTATAGTGAGAAGTGAAGAGTTAAGAGTGAAGAGTTGTGGTTAAATGCTTTGCATTTATTATTATATCATGATAAAACCACAACTTGATTTGTTTTCTTAAAATCCTGTTACGTTGTAGTGAACGCATTGTATGCGTTCAAAGTGAAGAATAAAGAGTTGTGGTGGAAATCCTGCGTTTTTTTCACTATAAATTAGCAAAGTCGCAATTCCCGTTGTAGGGGCGACGCTCCGTAGCCCGCGTGCTTACCACAAGTTTATTAAACACATCGGTGCGATGCGGGTACCACACCCTAAGTGCGCTTGTTTAAGTGCACTATAATTTTAGTCATTTTAATTCTATATTATTAAATATTTACGAAAAACTAATTGGAAATTTTTATTAGTTGCTTGTGGGTTTACACATGACGAAAAGTATGTTAAAATATTAACAATGTTCATGTTAAAAATTTAACAATCTTAATATAAGAGGAGAGTATTATGAAAATCAAAGTATGTATTGGAAGCTCATGTCATTTAAAAGGCTCAAAATTAGTAGTTGAAAAATTTCAAGAGCTAATTAAAATGCATGATTTGCAAAAGAAAATTGAGTTATCAGGTGCGTTTTGCATGTCAAAATGTCAGGAGGGCGTATGCGTTGCATTGGATGACAAAATTCATTCAGTTAAACCTGAAATGACAGAGATATTTTTTGAAAAAGAAATCATAGAAAAATTATAACAGGAAGAAGAATATATATGGCTGAATATTTAAAACTCAAAAAATCAAATTGTAAAAACTGCTACAAATGTATACGCTGTTGTCCTGTTAAGTCTATACGCTTTTCGGGTGGACAGGCAAATATTGTTAGTAGTGAATGTATTTTGTGCGGTCAATGCTTTGTAAACTGCCCACAAAACGCAAAAGAAATAGATAGCAGTGTAGAGGCTACTAAAGTACATATTTATTCTGGTGCGCCTGTTGTGGCGTCCATTGCACCGTCTTTTGTAGCAAACTATAATGGAACTTCAATAAAAGCTTTAGAGAAAGCTTTAAAGGCACTTGGTTTTCACCATGCAGAGGAAACTGCAATTGGCGCAACAATTGTGAAAAATGCATATGAAAAAATGGTTATTGAGGATAAGAAAAATATAGTTATTACATCTTCTTGTCATTCGGTAAATTTGCTAATTCAAAAATATTACCCAGCACTGTTACCATGTCTTGCCGATGTCTTATCTCCTATGCAAGCTCATGCACTTGATATTAAAAAAAGATATGAAAATGCAAAAGTTGTCTTTATTGGACCTTGCGTTGCAAAAAAAGACGAAGCAGGTCACTATGATGGAATAGTAGATGAAGTTTTAACTTTTGAAGAACTCAGCCAGTGGTTAAATGATGAGAATATTGAAATTGATTTTGAAGATGAGATTGAAAGTGACACAGAAAGTTTAGCAAGGTTTTTCCCAACGACGGGTGGAATTTTGAAAACGATAACAAATAAAGATCCAAATTATTCATATCTTGCAGTTGATGGCGTGGAAAATTCTATGAAAGTTTTAGATGAAATACTTGAAGGTAGAATTACAAAATGCTTTATAGAGATGTCTGCTTGCGTTGGAAGTTGTATTGGTGGACCAGTTATGGAAAAGAGCAGGAAGAACTCTATTTTAGATAATTTAAGCGTAAGCAAATATGCAGGGGACAAGGATTTTAATGTTTCACCGCTTCCAGCTGAAAATATGTATAAAGGATTTATCCCAATTGCGCAGGTAAGCTCTGCACCATCTAAAGATGATATTGCAAGAATATTGAGACAGATAGGAAAAGAATGTGAAGCAGACGAGCTTAACTGTGGCTCATGCGGATATAATTCTTGCAAAGAAAAAGCTGAGGCAGTTTTTTATGGTAAGGCTGACCTTACAATGTGTCTACCATTTTTAAACGAGAAAGCGGAAACTTTTTCTGATTTAATAGTAAGCAACACGCCAAATGCAATTGTTGTTTTAAATGAGAGTTTAGAAGTGCAAAGGCTAAATCAATCTGCTGTAAAGCTATTAAACTTAAGATCTCAACGAGATATTTTAGGGGAGCAAATTATTAAAGTTTTAAATCCAACCGACTTTATAACAGTTAGAAACACAGGAGTTTCTTTAAGAGATAAGCGAGTGTATTTAGCAGAATATAACAAGCATATTGACCAGACCATAATTTTTGACAAGCAGTATAAAATGCTTTTGTGCATCATGAGAGATGTTACAGAAGAAGAAGAAGAGAGAAGCAAGAAAGAAGAAATAAGTAAGAAAACAATTGCTACCACTGACAAAGTTATTGAAAAACAGATGAGAGTTGTTCATGAAATTGCTTCTTTATTGGGGGAAACAGCTGCTGAAACAAAAATTGCACTTACTAAATTAAAGGAGTCGATTAGTGATGATTAATTTATGTCCAGATATCGGCTTTAGTAGCTTGAATAAGTATTGTGAAGAATTATGCGGTGACCAAGTTTGCGTAATAGAGGGCATTGATGGCTCTACCACAATAGTATTAGCAGATGGTCTTGGCAGTGGGGTAAAAGCAAATATTCTTGCAACATTAACTGCAAAAATTATATCAACTATGATATCAGATGGTTTAAGCATTGCTGATTGTGTGGAAACAATTGCCCAAACACTGCCAGTTTGTGCTGTGAGAGGTGTGGCGTATTCTACCTTTACAATAGTGAGGATTCAAAACGAAAATAAGGAAGCTGAGATTATACAGTATGATAACCCAAAAGTTATTTTATTTCGTGATAATAAACACGTTGAATTTTCTTACAGCGAAACAATAATAAGCGGTAAAAAAATTTTGATGTCTAAAGTAAATCTTTGTGAGAATGATACCTTTTTCTTAATGAGTGACGGTTGTATTCATGCAGGTGTTGGCAGTGCCTTAAATTTTGGCTGGGAGAGAGAAGATATTATTAAATATATGGAGCCACTTTGCCATGTAGGATTTACGGCAAAAACGCTCAATACAATACTTTTAGATGAATGTTACTCGCTGTATGGAGGTCAGCCAGGAGATGACACGACAGTGTGCACTGTCAAAATGAGAAAAAGAGTGCCAATGAACTTGATAGTAGGCCCTCCCTCTAATAAAAACGATGCAGATAGAATGATGTCACTGTTTTTTGCCAAAGAAGGAAAGCACATAGTGTGTGGAGGCACAACGTCAGCTATAGCTGCAAATTTCTTAAATGAGGAGTTAGTTGCGTCACTTGACTTTATAAGTTCAGACGTACCGCCTACTGCAAAAATTGAAGGCGTAGACCTCGTTACAGAGGGGATTATTACTATAAATAAAGTACTGACTTATGCTAAGGATTATTTACAGGAAAACAAACTCTACTTGCAGTGGAGCAGTAAAAAAGACGGAGCTTCAGCTATTGCGAGATTGCTGTTTGAAGAGTCTACAGATATAAATTTTTATGTTGGAAAGGCGATTAATCCTGCACATCAAAATCCTGATTTACCTATAAATTTTAATATAAAAATGCAACTTATAGATGAGCTTGCTGATTGCCTTAAGAAAATTGGAAAAAAGATAATAGTGAGTTATTTTTAGAGAGGAAAGTTATGAAAAAATTCGACACTAAAGTTCAATATGTAAAGTATAAAGTTTTAAGAGAAGTGGCAAGAAATGCTTGGGCAGATACGCTTCTTGAAAATGTTGTAGATATACCAAAACAAATTATTACAGGAAAAGAGTCTACAATGCGCTGTTGTGTATATAAAGAAAGGGCAATTTTGGCTCAGAGAGTAAAAATTGCCATGGGTGGCGACAAATCTAATCCTAATGTTATAGAAGTAATAGATATTGCGTGTGATGAGTGCCCTGTCTCAGGTTATACTGTAACATCTTCATGTAGGGGTTGCCTTTCTCATCGCTGCTATGATGCATGTAGATTTGGTGCTATTTCATTTGATGAAAACTATGTAGCGCATATTGATGAAAATAAGTGTGTAGACTGTGGTGCTTGTGCAAAGGTATGCCCATACCATGCTATAATCAGTAGGAAAAGACCGTGCGAAAGTGCTTGTAAAGTAAAGGCGATACAAAAGGCTGAGGACAATAGCGCAGAGATAATTAATGAAAAATGCATTGCCTGTGGTGCTTGTGTATATCAGTGCCCGTTCGGTTCAATTTCGGATAAATCTTTTATTTTAGACACTATAGATATAATTAAAAAGAGCAATAATAATGAAAATTACAAAGTATATGCGGTTGTTGCACCTTCAATTTCAAGCCAGTTCCAACATGCAAACCTTGGACAAGTGGTAAGTGGAATTAAAGAGCTTGGCTTTCATACAATAGTTGAAGCGGCATTGGGTGCAGATGCAGTAGCACTTGAAGAATCTAGGGAGCTTGCCGAAAAAGGTCTTTTAACCAGTTCCTGCTGTCCTGCATTTGTAATGTATATAAAACAAAATTTTCCTGATTTTGCTAAAAACATATCACATAATTTATCTCCAATGGCAAGAATTGCAAAATATATTAAGAAAACAGATCCCACATCAAAAATAATATTTATAGGTCCATGCACCGCTAAAAAAATGGAATTTCAACAAGATAGTGTGAAACCATATATTGACAGTGTGTTGACCTTTGAGGAACTACAGGCGCTTTTTGATAGTCGTGACCTAGATTTAGAGCAGCTAGCCGTAGATGTGCTGGACAATGCTTCATATTTTGGACGTATTTTTGCAAGAAGCGGAGGCCTCTCAGATGCTGTTGCGCAAGCTATAAAAGAGCAAAATATTGACTTTGATTTAGTTGCAGAAAAATGTGACGGAATAGAGGCGTGCAAAATCGCAATACTAAAGTCATCAAAAAATATAGGAAAAGTAAATTTTATTGAGGGAATGGCATGTGTAGGCGGATGTATAGGTGGGGCAGGCTGCTTAACCCATGGACCTAAAGATAAGGCAGAGGTTGATAAGTACGGCAAGTTAGCATTTGAGAAAACAATACTTGATGCAGTTAAGGTTTTAGAGATATAAATAAAAGAAAAAATCCAGCCATAAGGCTGGATTTGAGACCGCCATAAAACCCACAACCGCAAAAAATGAGCCAGCTTGGCTCATTTTTTTGCTTCCTACGTCACAAATCCCCTAAAATTTCCCTCATATACCCTCGTATTACTCGGTCATTTTAGGGGATTTGTTCCTTGTCTTGCAGATTTTTGGACAGTCTGCCATCGTGCACAAAAAAGTGAGACTTTTT
>CAYJJB010000019.1:0-14353 GCA_964370405.1 uncultured Eubacteriales bacterium
TTAACAAGCTATTCACCTTGCTTTAGAAAAGAAAAAGGCGCACCCGGAATAGAAGAGCGGGGTGTTTATAGAATACATCAATTTGAAAAACAAGAAATGATAGTAGTCTGCAAGCCTGAGGACAGCCCTATTTGGTATGAAAAAATGTGGCAAAACACAGTAGATTTGTTTAAAACACTAGATATTCCTGTAAGAACATTAGAGTGTTGTTCAGGCGATTTAGCCGACCTTAAAGTGCGTTCTGTCGACATAGAAGCATGGTCACCACGCCAGCAAAAATATTTTGAAGTGGGAAGCTGTTCAAACCTTGGAGATGCACAGGCAAGAAGACTTAAAATTAGAGTAAACGGTGAAAATGGAAAATACTTAGCCCATACCCTAAACAACACAGTTGTAGCACCACCGAGAATGCTTATAGCATTTTTAGAAAACAACCTAAAGGCCGACGGCTCAGTAAGCATACCAGAAGCCCTAAGACCATACATGGGCGGAAAAACAGAACTTTCTTAAACACAAAAAGAGTGAACTATATGTTCACTCTTTTTTATTTCATCATTATTTCACTTACCTACAATTGATGACCACTGAGAAAAAAGTAAATCTATTATACTCTCTAACTCATATGTCTGTGGCTCTTTGTGTACTGTGTTTACTGCCACTGCATTTGATGTTCCTATAACTTCTCCGTTATAGCTATATATCGCAGTTCCTAAAATATCGCCCTCTTGTATCGGTGCCTTTAATGGTAGGTTTTCTATATCCAGTTTAACGCTTATATCTTCACTTTTAATTTCTTTGTGCAAAAATGCATTTATATCTTTGTCTGATGCTACTTCAAGCAACTCATCATCAAGTGCATTTATAAGCTGAAACTGTGAAAGAATATATCCTTTTGAAATAATTTGTCTATTCTCCATATTATTAAACGCCCATTCAAATAAATTTATTGAATCAAGCAGTTCTGCACGCTCTTGTGCATACTCTCCATTTTCATCATACACAGGCCCGCCCAGTGCTACCACTATGTATGAATATTCATCTTTTTGCGCATAACTTACAATACATACCTGTGCTTGCGAATGATATCCTGTTTTCATTCCTTTTGCATATTCATAATAATATGCTCCGCCATAGCTATATTTTGATAAAAGTGCATTAGTATTTGCGTATGTCCTCTCATAGGGATACGCATTAGTTGCTCTTAATGTATAACTTTCACTTGCAACTATATCTTTAAAATACGGTAAATCTAGTGCGTATTCTGCAATTATCGCAATATCTCTTGCAGTTGAGTAATGATTTTCATGGTGAAGGCCATGAGGGTTTGTAAAATGCGTATTTGAAAGGCCGAGTTCCACTGCTTTTTCATTCATAAGCCTTACAAATTCTGACTCTCCCATGTCGTAGGCAAGTGCCATATAGTCTAAATTTTCATCACTGTAAAACTGATTTGACTTTGCATCTATATACTGTGCTAAAACAATCGCAACATCATTACCTGATGGCAGCATGAGAAGATACAAAAGCTCAAGACCAGTAAGTTCTTCACCAGTCACTACACCTGCCACTGAGCTTCCCGTTCCGCTAAGCATTTTTTGCACCGAAGCATCTACTGTAAACACCGTATTTGCTAAGTCTTCAATATTTTCATATGCCACTATATATGTCATAATTTTTGTAAGTGATGCCATGGGCAGTCTTGCTTCGGCATTCATCGTATAAATTGCATTTTCTTCATCTAAATTATACATATAAAGCGCTTTAGAGTTTGCTGTAAAAGTTTCAAAAAACGCCCTCATTGGGTCGACATCTTCTTGAGGTTTTTCCTCTTCTTGTGTTAATGGAGAAGTGTCTAATCTTTCTTCCTGTGTTTCATTTAGAGCTTCATTTAAGTCTTGTAAAATGCTTTGAAAGGATATATTTACTATTAAAACAAGGCAAAAAAACAGAGTCAATACACTTTTCATCGTCCTCATTAAACTACCCTCCAAAATTCTATAATATCAACATTTTACCATTAATAATATTTATAATCAAGCTCAATAAGAAATAAAAAGGGTGTGACACTTATTTGGTCACACCACTTTTCATTATGCAGTCTTTGTAAACTGAGAATTATAAAGCCCTTCGTAAAAGCCTTGTTTTGCCATGAGTTCATCGTGGTTTCCTTGCTCTATAATATCTCCGTCTTTCATTACCAAGATTAAATCAGCGTTTCTTATGGTTGAAAGTCTGTGAGCAATTATAAAGCTAGTTCTGCCTTTCATGAGATTATCCATAGCCTTTTGTATCATTATTTCTGTTCTGGTATCAACAGAGCTTGTAGCCTCATCCAAAATTAATATTTTAGGATCGGCAAGCACTGCTCTTGCTATGGTTAGAAGCTGTTTTTGTCCTTGTGAAATATTCGTTGCTTCCTCATCAATTAGCATGTTATATCCACCGGGAAGAGTTTTAATAAAGTGGTCTGCCTGTGCAACTTTAGCGGCATTTATTACTTCTTCTTTTGTAGCGTTTAGTTTACCGTATCTTATATTATCCTCAATACTTGCACTGTAAAGCCAAGTTTCTTGTAAAACCATACCCATTACTGTGCGAAGTTCATCTCTTTTAAAATCTCTTATATCTATACCGTCAAGCATAATTTTGCCACTTGTTACATCATAAAATCGCATAAGCAGTTTTACCATGGTGGTTTTACCTGCGCCTGTAGGTCCCACAATTGCTATCTTTTTACCGCTTTCGGCATGAGATGTGAAGTTATTTATTATTGTTTTTTCAGGGTTATATCCAAAGCTTACATTTGAAAATTCTATGTCGCCATTAATTTTTATATTCTTTTCACTCTCTGTTTCGCCTTCATTACATACTTCTATAGCATCTACTTTATCAACGGCTTCTTCTTTCTCATTTAAGAAAGAAAATACTCTTTCTGCTGCTGCAACAGTTTGTTGCAAGACATTTGAAATTTGAGAAATTTGTGCTATGGGTTGATTGAATTGGCGCATGTACTGAATGAATGCTTGAATATCACCGACATTTATTATAGAGCCCGATGCCATATATCCACCTACTATGCAGACAAGCACGTAACCTAAATTTCCAATAAATGTCATAATTGGCATCATAAGACCTGATAAAAAGTTTGACTTCCATGCAGCACCATACAGTTTATCATTTTGTTTATCAAAGTCACTCAGTGCTTTTTCTTCACCATTAAATGCTTTTATAACAGTACTTGATGAATAAGTTTCTTCTACTATACCATTTACTTTTCCAAGGTATTCTTGTTGGTCTTTAAAGTGCTTTTGCGAGCGCTTTACAACTTTTACAACTATGCCAAAAGATAGTGGCAATGTTAAAACCGCAATTAGTGTCATTTGCCAGCTTATAGTTATCATCATAACAAGTATAGCAATAATTGATGTTATTGATGTTATAAGCTGAGTGACACTTTGGTTTAAACTTTGATTTATAAGGTCAACGTCGTTTGTAATTCTTGATAAAATATCACCTGTAGGTGTTTTGTCATAATAAGCAATTGGAAGCTTATGAATTTTATCGTCTATGTCACTTCTCATTTTAAGAGTAACTTTATTTGATATTCCTGTCATGATAAAACCTTGAACAAACTGCAAACTAGCACTTACAAGGTAAATTACAAGTAATGTTATCATGATATTTGCAATATTAGAAAAAGCGATATCCATACTGCTTTCATTGCCAGACAGCCTGCCCATGAGGCCGTTAAAAAGTTCTGTCGTAGCATTACCCAAAATTTTAGGTCCAAGCACTGATAATATTGTAGCACCAATTGCAAGTGCAAATACTACAAGTATTGCATACTTATATCTACCAAGATAAGAAAGTAGTGCCTTAAATGATGCTTTAAAGTTTTTCGCTTTTTCTCCTACTGGCATTCCACCACCTGGACCACCCGGACCTCTTCCAGGCCCGCCACCCATTTGGGTTTTTGGAGGATTTTGTTGTCTATTTTCATTACTCATTTTCAAGTTCCTCCTTTGAAAGTTGTGATGAGGCAATCTCTAAATATTCAGGACAAGATTTTAAAAGCTCTTTATGTGTTCCACCTGCAACAATTTCGCCTTCGTTAATTACAAATATTTTGTCCGCCTCCATAATCGTACTTACTCTTTGTGCAACTATAATAACAGCCGATTCTTTTGTATGCTCTTTTAATGCTTTTCTTAAATTTGCATCTGTTTTAAAATCAAGTGCTGAGAAGCTGTCATCAAAAACATAAATATCAGGATTTATTGCCAGTGCACGTGCTATTGAAAGTCGTTGTCTTTGCCCACCAGACACATTTGTGCCACCCTGTGCAATTTCGCTTTCATATCCTTCTTCTTTATTTTCTATAAAGTCGACAGACTGTGCAATTTGGGCAGAAAGTTTCATTGCTTCATCATTTATATCATCTCCGCCAAATTTAATATTACTCTCTATTGTACCGCTCATAAGTATGCTTTTTTGCGGAACATACCCTATTTTTGAGCGAAGTTCTTTAAGTCCTAATTTTCGCACATCTACCCCATTTACCAAAACTTCACCCTGTGTTACATCGTAAAATCTTGGAATTAAATTTAGTATTGTGGTTTTGCCAGATCCTGTTGCGCCTATAAAAGCTGTGGTTTCGCCTGGATTTGCTGTAAAATTAATATTAACCAGCGCATCGTGTTCTGCTCCACTGTATTTAAAGTGAACATTTTTAAACTCAACACTGCCTTTTTTAATCATTTTCTCAGGATTTTTCGGCTCTTCAATTTTAGGTACAGTATCTAAAATTTCTGAAATTCTCACGGCAGATACCGATGCCCTTGGTATAAATATAAACATCATTGAAATCATTAAAAAGCCCATAATAATTTGCATTGCATACTGCATAAATGCCATCATGTCACCCACTTGCATTTGTGCATCGGCAACATGGTCTGAACCCACCCAAATAATTACAAGGCAAGTTATATTCATAATAAGCATCATACAAGGCATAAGAGTTGTCATTATTCTATTTACAAATAAATTTGTCTTAGCCAAATCTTTGCTTGCTGTTTCAAACCTTTTTCTTTCAAACTTTGTAGTGCCAAAAACTTTAATAACCATAAGTCCGTTTATTATCTCTCTCGACACAAGGTTTAGCTTATCAACAAGTTTTTGTAAGACCTTGAATTTTGGTACGGCAACTGCAAAAATTACTCCTACAAGTCCTACAAGCGCTATACATGAAGCGGCAATAATCCATCCCATTGAAACACTTTTGTTAAGAGCCATCACTATACCACCTATGGCAAGCAGTGGTGCATAAATCATCATTTTAAGCCCCATTACCAAAACCATTTGCACTTGGTTTATGTCGTTGGTACTTCTTGTAATAAGTGAAGCAGTAGAAAATTTATCAAATTCAGTTTGAGAAAATGATTCAACTTTTTCAAATACATCATGTCTAAGTTTTTTTGCAACACCTGCGGCTATTCTTGCAGAAAAATAACTTACAGTAATAGAACACACGCCACCTACAAGTGCTATTAGTAGCATAAGTAAACCTATTTGTATGATGTAGCTTGATTGTATACTCCCAATATCGGCACCCATACTTTCATAAATGCTTACTGTAAACATAGATGCCACCGAAACGGTCATTGATGGATCTACCTGTTTTGCCATTTCTATGGACTCTACAATTGGTGGAGCAGAGCTTACAGCAATAGCTGAACTTATTGCAGCGTCCATGTCCCCACTTTCAAGTGCCGCCTGATCCATTCTGCTAAACAGTGCATAAGAGCTGTAGCCAAAAATTTCTTCAAGTTTTTCTATATTGTCAGTACTTTTTAAAACATAAATGCTTTGACCATTGGTATTTTCATAAGTATCACTTAAATTATTTCCGTTTATATCCTTATCGGATATTTCATAATTTTCTGTAAATTCCACCTTATCGTCCTCATCCATAAACATGGTAACAAGCCCATACATAGACTCAGGCATTGCATGTGGAACAGTTTCCTCTATACCATTTTGCCCTATACCAACATTTACTATATCAGACATGTAATTTGGCAAATTAAGCTCTGCAACTACTTGAATTATAAGAAGTAAAATTGTTAAAAGCACGCCTGATATAAACGGTTTTAGGTATCTTTTAAGCTTAATCAAGTTTTTCATCCTCCTCAAATTTATTTAAATCATCAACAATACATGCAAATTCATTAATAAGTAAAATTAAATTATCAAATTTCTCTTTTCCCATTTTTTCAGATGCTATATCGCAAAATTCATCTGTAAGTTTAATATTTTCTTCTTGAATTTCCTTACCCTTTTGCGTAATTTCAAGCTCTATACTTCGCCTGTCTTCACTTTGAATTTTACGCACTATACATCCTTTTTTTTCAAGCGAATTAAAATGCTGTGAAAGCGCTGCTCTGCTCATTTCCATTTTTTTATTTATGTCAGCCACTTTTACAGTTTCGCCCTCCTTTTTCGACAAAGAAAAAAAGTACATATGCATTATAATAGCATTCTCTGCCAAGTTTAGTTTATTACTAAACGGAACATTGCTTCCAATTTTTTTAAAAGCCGAAAAAAGTTCAAATAATTTACTGTTTACTTTAGTATGCAAATTTTTAACCTCCTAAATATTTAAGTTACTTAATTATATGTTTACATTATTAATTTTTCATGAACTATAAATTAATTTTATTATTTATTTCATAGCCACACTCTCTATTTTCTGTGCGTTATTCATAAATAAATATGCCAAAGAATAAAATTTTTATAAAAATTTCAAAAAAACTATTGTAAAGAGCGCAACAATATTATATAATTATGGAAATTATATATCAGGGTTAATTCTATTTTTAGATATTAATTAGGGATTATCCATGAAAGGAGGATTCTATATGAATCAATATCAAGCAAAAAATATTATCAATCTAGCTGTGGCAGGCCATGGTGGAGCGGGAAAAACCTCTCTTGCAGAAGCAATGCTTTATCTGTCCGGCACAAATGACAGACGAGGAAAAGTTTCTGAGGGCAATACTGTATGCGATTATGATGCGGAAGAAATACGCAGACAAAGCTCAGTATCCTCTGCCGTGGCACCACTTGAGTGGAAAAACAAAAAAGTAAACCTTTTAGATGCACCGGGTCTTTTCGACTTTGAAGGTGGTACTTGTGAGGCTATGCGTGCGGCTGACACAGCGCTTATAGTTGTTGCAGGAAAAAGCGGAGTTGCTGTAGGAACGGAAAAAGCAATGGCCGCTGCAAACAAAAGAGGTCTTTCAAAAATTGTTTTTGTAAATGGACTTTGCGATGAAGGGTCTGACTTCTATGGAGTTTTTGAAGAATTAAAATCTGCATTCGGCCCAGCCGTTTGCCCTGTTGTTGTACCTTATTTTGAAGACGGTAAAGCAGATAAGTACATAAATCTTTTAGAATATAGAGCATATAACTACGAAGACGGAAAGCCTGTTGAAATTCCTATGCCTGACATGGGTGCAAGACTTGAAGGGCTTAGAACTGCAATAAACGAAGCTGTTGCCGAAACTGACGACGAGCTTTTTGAAAAATATTTTGCAGGTGAAGAATTCACTCCTGAGGAAATTATTGTTGGAATTAGCCAAGGTGTAAAAAGCGGCGCTATAATTCCTGTATTTTGCGGTGATGCCATGCTCATGAGAGGTATGGAGCAGTTTATGGACGGGCTTGTATGGCTTGCCCCATCTGCTGCTGATAAAGCAGGTGAAATTGCTGTTGATACCGACGGAAACCCTGTTGAAATAGCAGTTAATGAAAACGGTGCTACTGCAGCAGTAGTATTTAAAACCATAGCTGACCCATTTATAGGAAAGCTATCTTATCTTAAAGTAATATCAGGTAAAGTATCTACCGATACACCTTTAATAAACATGAGAACGGGCGCAACTGAAAGAATAGGCAAAACACTCATCATGTGCGGTAAAAAACAAAGCGAAGCTAAATTCATCACAGCGGGTGATATAGGTGTTGTACCAAAAATGACTTCAACAAACACAGGCGACACACTTTGTCTTCCTTCAAGAAAAGTCACTTTAGATGCAGTAGAATACCCAACACCAACTCTTACCATGGCTATGTATCCAAAAAATAAAGGTGATGAAGACAAAGCTGCACAAGGAATATTAAGGCTTTGTGAAGAAGATCCAACAATGAAGTTTGTTAATAACACTGAAACACACGAGATGCTTATAAGCGGTCTTGGCGAACAGCATTTAGATGTTGTAGTTTCTAAATTAAAAGCAAAGTTTGGAGTTGAAGTAACTTTACAAAAACCAAAAGTTGCTTATAGAGAAACCATTAAGAAAAAAGTTCAAGTTCAAGGTAGACACAAAAAGCAAACTGGCGGACATGGTCAATTTGGCGATGTTTGGATAGAATTTGCACCTTGTGACAGCGAGGGTTTAGAATTTTCTGAAAGAGTTGTCGGCGGTTCTGTTCCAAAAGGCTTCTTCCCAGCAGTTGAGAAAGGTCTTCGTGACTGCATAGTAAAAGGTTCTCTTGCAGCATACCCTGTTGTAGGTTTATCTGCTGTACTTTACGATGGCTCTTACCACCCAGTGGATTCTTCTGAAATGGCATTTAAAATGGCTGCAGCAGCGGCTTACAGAGCAGGTCTTCCAATAGCTTCTCCTGTACTTTTAGAACCTATAGGCACACTTAACGCCATAGTTTCTGATGGGCACATGGGCGACATTATGGGTGAAGTAAATAAAAGACGTGGCAGAGTGCTTGGCATGAACGCACACAGCGATGGCGAGCAAATTGTTGAAGCAGAAGTACCAATGGCAGAAATGCATGATTTCTGTACATACATAAGACAAGTAACACAAGGCAGAGGCACTTTCACCTTTGACTTTGTAAGATATGAAGAAGCACCGTCTAACGTGGCTCAAAAGGTCATAGAAAAAAGAAAAGACGAACTAGCCCACGAATAATAAAAAAAAAACGTCGCAAGTAGTAAAATACTTGCGACGTAGCGTTTCAAAAAAAGTCCTACTTTTTTTGCACATGCTGGCGGACTGTCCAAAAATTTGCAAGACAAGGAACAAATATCCTAAAATGACTGAGTAATACGAGGGTATGTGAGGGAAATTTTAGGGTGTTTGTGACGCAGGAAGCAAAAAAACGAGCCAGCTGGCTCGTTTTTTTGCTTTTGTGGGTTTTTCGACAGTCTGTGTCGCAAGTAGTAAAATACTTGCGACGTTCAGCGTGTTAAAATCAGTCTGAAACCGACCCCATAAAAAGGGTCGGTTTTTTTGTTTTCTTACAAATCTGTAAATTTCATATACACAGATGATGGCAATACTTTTGATAGCGTTTTTAAGAATTTATAATACCAATTTCCTACATACTCGTGCTTTCCTTTAAGAGCAGCCTCAAGTGCACCGTATGCAAATTTTTGTGTTTTTTCTTCTGGAAAAGAAAGATATCTTGTTGTTTGGTCTTGCTCTATTTTAGCAACATGTGTAAAATTGGTTTTCATTCTACCTGGACAAGCACTGAGCACTG
The DNA here is from genome assembly GCA_964370405.1 of uncultured Eubacteriales bacterium. Taxonomy (GTDB): domain Bacteria; phylum Bacillota; class Clostridia; order Oscillospirales; family Acutalibacteraceae; genus SIG603. The sequence goes on from CAYJJB010000019.1 coordinate 9,565, forward strand.
TAATGCCCCTTGGCTTTACCTCTGCTGACAAAGCTTTTGAAAACGAAGTTACAAAGCTCTTAGTAGCGCCATATACTGCCATTCCTGGTGCAGGACCAAAAGATGTAAAGGCAGATACATTTATAATAAGTCCGCCGTCTGACATATATGGGAGTGCCATTGTGCAAATTGCAACAGGCGCTGTGGAGTTTAAATCCACCATTTTTTTATATTTTTCCCAATCGCCTTCTATCACATCGCCCAAATCACCAAAACCTGCACAGTTTATTACTACACGAACATCAGGTTTTTGCTCATCAAAAACTCTTTTTAAAACCGATAAATTTTTATATATTCCCAAATCCATAGGTATTGGTATTACAGATATACTTTTATTTGAAAAATTAAGTGCATCAAGTCTTTCTTTTTTTCTTGATATAAGCCAAAATTCATCTATTTCAGGGCACATTTCAAGTACTGCATAGACAAATTCTCTACCTAAACCTGACGACGCACCGCTTATTATTGCTACAGGCATTAAAATCTCTCCTTTACTTCATAAAACTAAGTTACATAATATTTTACATGCAAATTATGAAATAGTCAAAGGAAATTTAAAAAAACTTTTATTTTTTGTAAGTTTATAGTATAATGTGCAAATAAATGTAATTTATAAGGAGTAAAAAATGGATAATTTAAATTTAAGACCTGTGGGAATAATAGGTGCAATGGAAATTGAAGTAAGTGAAATTAAAGAGCAGTTAAGCGAAGTTAAGGTAACTAGACATATTATGACAGATTTTTATGAGGGTTATTTAAATGGAGTTAAAGTTGTTGTAGCAAAATGTGGTGTTGGCAAAGTTAACTCTGCAATTTGTGCAAGTGTTATGTCACTTTTATTTAATCCATATGTAATAATTAATCCTGGAGTTGCAGGCGGTGTTGGTAAGGGCGTTTTAATAGGCGACTTAGTTATAGCCTCTTCTTGTGTAGAGCATGACATGGACACAAGTCTTGCAGGCGACCCTGTTTCTATGGTGAATTTAGGTAATGAGAGTTTAATAAATATTCCTTGTAGTGAAAAATATTCTAAAATATTTTTAGAGGAAGCTAAAAACATATATAATGGTAATGTTTTTTATAATGTCATAGTAAGCGGTGACCAATTTATTGCAGACCCTGTAAAGGTAATGAGCTTTAAGGAAAATTATGACGCCTTTGCTTGTGATATGGAAAGTGCAAGCATTGCACATACTTGCTATATGGCAGGGATACCTTTTGTAGCGCTTAGAAGTATTTCAGATAATGCAAATGAAAGCGGCAGTGTGGACTACTTTGAATTTGCTAAAAAATCCGCAAAAAAAACTATGGAGCTTTTAAGTAAGTGCATATCACTTATATGTGAGTAAACTAGTTTATACGGCAATAGGATCAACAATTATCTCCCCTTTGTCTTTTTCCATAAGTGCACCTATGGTTGCAAGCATATCTCCAAGTTGAGAGAAAAATAGAGCAAGAAGTTCAATCTCATCAAGTGTTTTATCCTGTGCTATTGCAGCGGCAAGTGTGGAAATTGCAACAACTGTTGCTCCTGGGTCCATAAGCATCACCTACTTTCATATACACTCTTATCATATTATGAAAATAAATTTGTTATTGATACTTTACTAAAGTGTAAAATAGTGGTAACATTATAATTAGCAAATTAATAGAAAAGGAAGATAAACTATGGGAAAAATTAAAATTGGTATTATTGGTTATGGTAATTTAGGAAAAGGTGTTGAGTACTCTTTAATGCAAAATACCGACATGGAGCTCTCTGCAATTTTTACAAGAAGAGATCCTAAAACAATTATACCTATTACAAGCGGTGTAAAAACTTATTCTATGGAAGATATTGAGTCTTTTAAAGGAAAGATTGATGTTATGATTCTTTGTGGCGGAAGTGCAACTGACCTGCCGGTACAAGGACCAAAATATGCCGAAATGTTTAATATGGTAGATAGTTTTGATACACATGCAAAAATACCTGAATATTTTGATGTTTGCAATAAATCATCAAAATCTGGCAATAATATAAGTATAATATCTGTGGGTTGGGACCCTGGAATGTTTTCACTAAATAGACTTTATGCAGGATGCGTTTTACCAAACGGCACAGATTATACATTTTGGGGTAAAGGTGTCAGCCAAGGCCACTCTGATGCTATAAGAAGAGTTTCGGGTGTAGTAGATGCAAGACAATACACAGTGCCAATTCAAAGCGCAATAGACGCAGTAAGAACCGGCTCAAACCCTGAGTTTACAACAAGAGAAAAACACTTAAGGGTTTGCTATGTTGTAGTAGAAGATAGTGCAGATAAAGAAAAAATTGCAAATGAAATTAAAACCATGCCAAACTATTTTGCAGATTATGATACCGAAGTTAATTTTATAAGCATGGAAGAACTAAAACGTGACCACAGCGGTATTCCTCATGGTGGTTTTGTTATAAGAAGCGGTAAAACAGGCGAAAACAACAGCAAAAACCATATTATTGAATACTCATTAAAACTTGATTCTAACCCAGAGTTTACATCAAGTGTTCTTGTTTGCTATGCAAGAGCAGCGTATAGACTTTCTAATAGAGGTGAAAGCGGCTGCAAAACAGTGTTTGATATAGCACCAGTAGATTTAAGCATGCACAGCCCTGAAGAACTTAGAAAAAATTTACTTTAAGTTTATAATCGCTGTTTACAACTTTATCTTGAAGTGCTATAATTAATAATGATTATTATTTTTATAGGAGGATAAGCATGAAATATATTAGACAGATTTTTGATGATTTATACTATGTAGGCGTAAATGACAGGAGATTGGAACTTTTTGAAAACCAGTTTCCTATAAAAAAGGGTGTATCATATAACTCTTACTTGCTACTTGATGAAAAAACAGTATTATTTGACACTGTTGACTCATCTCAAACCAATAGATTTATTAAAAATATAGAAAGTGTGCTTGATACACGTGAGCTTGACTATCTTATAATAAATCATATGGAACCTGACCATGCAGCAAGTATTAAAGCCGTTATACAAAAATATCCAAATGTAACACTTATAGGAAATCTTAAAACTTTTGTAATGATGGAGCAATTTTTCCACATAGATTTTAAATCTCATGTGGTAAAAGAAGGCGATACATTTAAATCAGGCGCACATGAATTTACATTTTTAACAGCACCAATGGTTCACTGGCCTGAGGTTATGGTGACTTATGATTTAACTACTAAAGCGCTATTTTCAGCTGATGCCTTTGGCACTTTTGGTGCACTTGATGGCAGACTTTATGCAGACGAATATGATTTTATTAAAGATTTTGAAGACGAGGCAAGACGTTATTTTACAAACATTGTAGGAAAATACGGTGCACAAACTCAAAACCTATTAAAAAAAGCATCGGGTGTAGAAATTAAATACATCTTCCCTCTTCATGGCCCGCTTTGGAGAAAAGACCTAAAATATTTCATTGAAAAACACGATATTTGGAGCAGCTATAAAGCGGAAAATCCAGATGAAATTTTAATAGCTTATGCATCAATGTATGGAAACACAGAAACTGCTGTTGATATACTAGCTGCAAGACTTTCTGACTTAGGAAAAAAAGTTAAAGTTGTAAACATTTGTAATACAGATAAATCATATTTAATTGCAGATATTTTCAGAGTAGGTAATGTAGTGCTGGCTTGCCCTACCTATAATGGACAAGTTTACCCTGCAATGAACCATTTAGTACTTGATATGAAAGAACTTAATGTTCAAAATAAGAACATTTGGTTAATCGGAAATGGTTCTTGGGCGCCTACTCCTGTAAGAAAACTTACAGAAATATTTGAGGGTATGAAAAATATCAATATAGTAGACAGTTTAGTTATTAAATCGTCATTAAAAGATGAAAGCGACCTTGACGATTTTATAGAAAGTTTCAAATAAATCTAAGCATGAATAAGGAGTAAGATTATGAAAAAAATTAGCGCAGGTAAAGTACGTGACATTTATGAGGTAGATAGCGATAAGTTAATGCTTGTCGTATCAGACAGAATTTCTGCATTTGATAATGTTATGAACGAACCCATACCTCAAAAAGGTGTAATTTTAAATAAAATATCAGAATTTTGGTTTAACTATGTATCTGACATAGTTCCAAATCACATAATCACAACAGATATTAAAGAATATCCAAAAGAGTTTCAAAGTGCGGAATTTGAAGGCAGAAGCATGCTTGTTAAAAAGCTTAAAATGCTTCCTGTTGAATGTATTGTCCGTGGCTACATAACAGGTTCAGGCTGGGCAGATTATCAAAGAACAGGCGAAATTTGTGGAATTAAAATTCCAGAAGGCATGAAAGAGTCAGAAAAATTTGAAACACCTCTTTTCACACCATCAACAAAAGCAGAGCTTGGCGACCATGATGAGAATATTTCTTTTGAAAAAACCGTAGAGCTTTTAGGCGCAGAGCTTGCTGAAAAAGTTAAAAATAAAACTATTGAAGTTTACAAAAAATGCGCAGACTATGCACTTACAAAAGGTCTTATCTTAGCCGACACAAAATTTGAGTTTGGCATAGACGAAAATGGCGAACTAGTAATTGCAGATGAAGTTTTAACACCTGACTCAAGCCGTTTTTGGTCACTTGAAGACTATGAAGTGGGCAGAGGCCAAAAAAGTTTTGACAAACAGTACCTAAGGGACTGGCTAAAAGCAAACGGCTATGTAGACAAAGCACCTGATGCTCTTCCACAAGAAGTTATAGACACAACAAAGAAAAAATA
>CAYJJB010000019.1:14453-28685 GCA_964370405.1 uncultured Eubacteriales bacterium
GGCTTAAGCGATAAAATTTAAATTTAAAAGTGCAACTTCAAAACTAATAATTGCACTTATTAGAGCTATTAAAAACAAGTACAACCGTTTTTAATAGCTCTTATTTCATATTTTAAGAGTTTTCCAATATAATCATTTTCCCATATAAGGTTTACTCTTTTTGGGTATCAAAATTTCATCTGTTGTCACATTATAGAGTTTTGCTAAAGTCACAATAGATTGCAAACTCGGTTCAGATTTACCAGTTTCATAGTATGTATATGCCGAGCGACTTAAGTTTAGATAAATGGCGACATCGTCTTGACTCATTCCAGCACGTTTTCTAAAGCGCCTTAATCTGTCGCCTAAATCTTTTTTATTCATAAATCTCACCTCATCACGAACATTTGTTGGTATTAAATTGATTATATCATACTATAATTTATTCATCAAGAACAATTGTAGGTGATAATATGAATAAAACTCTTTCTAGCCGACTTATACAGTGCAGAAAAGATAGAAATCTTACTCAGCGTGAAGTAGCTATTTACTGTGATATTACAGAAAAAGCGTACCAAAACTACGAACTAATGCAAAGAGAACCAAAACTGGAAATTTTAATTCGTATTGCAAAATTTTACAAAGTAAGTATTGATTATTTAGTAGGCTTAAGCGATAAAATTTAAATTTAAATGCCACTGCAAATTATAAAGCAATTTGCAGTGGCATTTTCTAATTTATTTTAAATTTTTCACTCTATTAGGCACAATTTCTATCCAGTAGCCGTCTGGGTCACTTATAAAATATAGTCCCATTGCGGTGTTTTCATAGCAAACGCAGTCCATTTCTTTGTGCTTTTTAAAAGCCTCTTCAAAATTATCTACTGTAAATGCTAAATGTATTTCATTATCTCCTAAGTCATAGCTGTCCTTATTAAAATCTCTAAGCCAAGTAAGCTCTAAAAGATGTGGTACCGTGCCATCTGTTAAAAAAGCCAGTTTAAAACTTTCGTCCTCTGCAGTCTTTAAATCTTTTACACTAAGACCTAAAGCTTCTTTATAAAACTCTAATGATTTATCCAAATTTTTAACGTTTAAATTGTTATGCGCAAATGTAAATTTCATAGTTTAACTCCTTTTAACTCTTCGTTTTCTTTTTTGTACTCAATTATATTATCATAATTTATAAGTTTTGAAAAGCATGAAAAATCTTCCCACAAATGCATTGGAATTATATTTTTTGCACTGCTATATTTTAAAAACTCATCAAGCCCCTTTGTTGCAGCTCCTTCAAGCCTTGGATCAACAGGAATAAAAGCGATATCAAAATTAATTTTTGATAATTTTTTCATTTCATTTATGTAATTTTTACCCATTTCATCATTGTAGTCATCGCCCTCACCTTCCCAGTGCCAATAATTCAAGTCCCCTGCATGGTAAAGCATTAATCCGTCAAAGTCAATTACAAAAGCGACTCCTTCATCAGTGGATTTCAAGGTTTTAATGCCAATATCATCAATTTTGTACTCTGAATTTGCTGTGACAAAGTTAATTAATTTATCCGATTTAATTTTCTTTTTTACGCCTTTATCTATAATGTACTTAATATTTTCATGCTCTATATCAAATATTTTTTCACTATAATGATCACCGTGAAAATGGCTGATAAAGACATACATATCCTTATTTTGCGGCAACACTCCTAAATCTCCGTCATAATAATCAAATAAAAAAATTTTGCTGTCTGTTTCAATTAAAAAACTGCTGTGCTTAATAAAAGTTACTTTCATAGTTATACCTCAACTCTAAATTAATTATGAATTTTTGTAGTGAACTGTTTAATTTTGCGCGAAAATATGGTATAATATTTGCTGTTGTTTATTATACCGCTTTTTTGGAGGAAAGTATAGTGAAAAAAATTAAAGTTTATATATTATCCCTTTTAAGTGTGCTGCTTGTATTCACAAGTGCCACACCAGCCTATGCCGAAGGGTTTACATATGATTTTCCGTATTACTCAAAATCAATATATATGTTAAATTTAGATAGCAGTACTGCAGTTTACTCAATGAACGCACATGAAAAGCTTCCCATTGCATCGCTTACAAAAATTATGGCATACATTGTCGCATATGAAAATATTCCAAATGTTGAAACTACATTACTCATGGTTGACCCATCTATTGAGCCAATTTTAAAGGCAGCAGGAAGTGCTACCCCAATTATTTCAACGGGTGAAGAACTTACTGTTTTGGAACTTTTAAATCTAATGATGGTTCCAACCGGTAATGAAGCATCTCTTGTTTTGGCACAGTATATTGACGCTCGTGCAGGTCAAAGTTATTCAGAAGACAGCATAGATTATGAAACTTTTGCAACCGACATGGGAAATTCTGAGTTTGTTAGACTAATGAATGAAAAAGCAGTTGAGCTTGGTTGTGAAAACACTAATTTCACAAATCCGCACGGACTTCACAATGAAAACCATTACTCTACAGCAAGAGATATGGCTATAATTGCAGAGTACGCCACAACTCTTCCATATTTTTCTGAGATAAGCTCTCAAACATTTTATACCTTGCGTCCTACAAACTTAAACACTGATGAAAGAACATTTTACAGCACAAATTTAATGATGTCTTCCTATGCTAGTGAAGGTAAGTATTATTATACCTATGCAACTGGAATTAAAACAGGCTCTCACAAAGAAGCTGGATTTTGCATAGCCGCCTCTGCAAGCTATGATGGCTACACATATATTGTTGTAGCACTGGGTAGCCCAATGTATGACTCAGATGATAAGTATATAGACTCGCATGGCGAAATGCTTGATACCGCAACCCTTTTCAGGTGGGCTTTTTTAAACCTTGAAAATAAAGTTCTTGTGCAAGAATATTACCTTGTGGGTGATGTGGCGCTTGAACATGCATGGGATGTAGACAGGCTACAAGTGGTTACCGACCGAAGCATACAGGCACTGCTTCCCTCAGATGCCTCAGTATCTCAGGTTACAATAAACGCAGATCTTCCTGACACGGTGCAGGCTCCGGTTGAAAAGGGCGATGTAATAGGTACTGTTGAGTATGTTTACGATGGTGTTGTCATTGCCACATCAAATGCAATTGCCGCCACCTCGGTCAATAGGAGTGAAATTGTAAGAACAGTTGATACAGGCATAGATATTTTAACTTCACCTTGGTTTTTATTAGTAGTTGGAATAATTATATTATTAATTGCAGTTTATTTCTTAATTGCAGTTTTACAAAGAAAAAGCAAAAAGAAAATGCGCTCTGTAAGAAAATATAGAAATATGTAAATAAAAAAACTAAGCCGTCACAAGCAAGTAAAATCGCTTGTGACGGCTTTTTTTATTAAAGTATCATTCCATCATCATTTCCAGAGGCCTCAAAAAGACGCTTTACTTGTTCTTTTATTCGTCTATTTTCTGGTAAATTCAAGTCAGCATCTTCATTTAATATATTTCTAGCACAGTCTTGTGCCATTTTCAAAATTTTCATATCGCTTACCATATCAGCAATTTTCATCTCAGGCAGTCCATGTTGTTTTTTTCCAAAAAAGTCACCAGGTCCACGCATTTTTAAGTCTTCATCGGCAATTATAAAGCCATCACTGTTTTGCTTCATTATATTAAGGCGCATTACTGCCTCTTCATTTTGTGCATCACTTACTAATATGCAGGTAGATTTATGCACACCTCGTCCTATTCTGCCTCTTAACTGATGAAGCTGTGATAAGCCGTATCGCTCAGCATTTTCAATGAGCATTATTACTGCATTTGGCACGTCAACCCCTACCTCTACCACGGTGGTGGACAAAAGCAATTTAACATCTCCTTTAGAAAATTCACTCATAACTCTATCTTTTTCTTTAGGCTTCATTTTTCCGTGAAGTATCGAAAATTCTTCTTCTGAAAAATTTTCTTTCAAAATTTCGGCATATGCATTTATTGAGGCTAAATCGCTCTCGCTCTCCTCAATAAGCGGACAAATAATATAACCTTGCCTGCCCTCCTCTAAATGCTTTCTTACATAGTTAAATGCCCTGTGTCGCTTACTTGAGTCAATTGTGTAAGTTTCAATTTTTTGCCTACCTGGAGGAAGCTCGTTTAAGATTGATATATCTAAATCACCATAAATCATAAGAGCCAAGGTTCTTGGAATTGGTGTTGCACTCATTACCAAAGTATGCGGGCTATTCCCTTTTTTAGCAAGTGCCATGCGCTGTTTCACACCAAAACGGTGCTGTTCATCTGTAATAATAAGACCCAAATTTTTAAAACTAACACCCTCACTAATTATTGCATGAGTTCCAATAATTAGGTCAATTTCACCATTTTCAAGTTTTTCATAAATTAAGCGCTTATTTTTTGCTGTTGTAGATCCTGTTAAAAGCTCTACATTTATTCCAGCTGGCGATAAAAGTTTTTCAAGCGAACTTGCATGTTGCTGCGCCAAAATTTCAGTAGGTGCCATCATTGCACACTGAAAATTACTCTTAATTGCATTATAGCAAACTGCTGCTGCAACCGCCGTTTTACCACTTCCAACATCACCTTGCAAAAGCCTATTCATAGGTGTGGATTTTGTCATATCTTCCACCATTTCATCTATAGCCCTTGTTTGCGCACCTGTAAGATTAAATGGTAAAAGCTTAACAAACTCATTTGTGAAATTTCGCAAAATAACATTAGAGCTAAAAGTTTTTGCTCTGCTCTTAATTTTGCTAAGTCCTAACTGCAAAATTAAAAATTCCTCAAAAACTAGTCTATGCCTTGCAATTTTTAAATCCTCTTCACTTTTTGGAAAATGTATGTTGCTTATAGCATAATTTATGTGGCAAAGTTCATACTTTGACCTTAAATCTTTTGACAAAATTTCTTCAAAGCTTTGCAAATAATTATTTACTGCCTTTTTTGTAGCATTTGCAATTTCCCTTGTGCTAAGTCCACTTGTTTGTGCGTAAACAGGAATTAAGTCCACAGCCTTTTCTGTGGGCAAAAACTCGGGAGATGCCATTTCTCTCTTATTAAATCCGCCACTTATTTTTCCTTTAAAGTAATATTCTTTCCCCTCTTTTAAAAGGTTTGGAATATATTTATTATTAAAAAAAGTGAGGTACAAATCGTTCTCTCCGTCACTTACCACTGTTTTAAATAGCGTCATTCCTCCGCTTATTCTGTGAGTAGTCGGAGCTTTGAGCACAGTGGCACACACAGTGCAAATTTCATTTATCGCAGCGTTTTTAATTGAAGTAATCTTACTCCAATCATCATATGTTCTAGGATAATTTCGCAAAAGGTCATAAACCGTGTAAACTCCTATTTTATTAAAAAGTAGAGCTTTTTTAGGTCCTATTCCTTTTAGATAGCATATATCATAATTTAAAATACTGTTCACGATGTCCTCCGTGATAAATTTTAATCAAAAACAAAAGCTGTGACATTAAGCCACAGCCCAGCGTGTAAAAAAAGTCCCACTTTTTTGCACACGATGCCGGACCGTCAAAGAATTCACAAGACAAGGAAGAAATGTTTGCAAATAACCGAGTAATACGAGGGTATATGAGGGAAGTTTGCAAACATTTGTGACGCAGTAAGCAAAAAAAATCAGCCAATGACTGATTTTTTTGCGGTTGTGGTTTTTTGATGGTCTGAGCTGTGACATTAAGCCACAGCCTTATTAATTACTCAACAGAAACAATAAAATAATATACTGGCTGATTGCCTTCTACTAAATTAATTTCTACATGGTCAGGCGATTTACGCTTTATTAGTCTATACGCTTCATCTGCCTGTTCCTGTGTTATTTCACTGCCATATATTAATGTGATAAAAGAAGTTTTTTTGCTCATCATCTCTTTTGCCACTCTGTAGCAAGCATTTACAGGATTTTTTTCTATAAACTCCATTTTGCCGTTTACTAGGCCTAAAATATCATTTTCTTTAATTTTATGACCGCCATACTCTGAATCTCTTGCTGCAAAAGTTACAAGGCCAGTTCCGACTTTTTCAAGTGATTCTTTCATCGCTTCTAAGTTTTGCTCTTTTTGTGCATCAAAATCAAATGATAGCATAGCAGATAAGCCTTGTGGTATGGTTTTTGTTGGAACAACCACAACTTCTCTATCGCTTACAAGCGGTATTACTTGCTGTGCTGCCATAATAATATTTTTATTGTTTGGAAGCACATATACTACCTTTGCAGGAGTAGCAAGCACTGCTTCTAACATATCGTCTGTACTTGGGTTCATGGTTTGCCCTCCACTTACCACATGTGTACATCCTAAATCTTCAAATAAGGAAACAATTCCACCACCTGCTGCAACTGCAACAAAGCCTACTTCGTCAATTGGCTCAACCTTAGATAGTTTCTCTTTTTTCTCGGCATCAGGACTTTTTTGTGATGCGCTGATATTTTTATGCTGTTCACGCATATTTTCAATTTTAACTGTTACAAGCTGTCCGTAAGCAAGTGCTCTTTGTAGGGCATTTCCTGGCTCTTCTGTATGCACATGAGCCTTAATAATCTCTTCATCATCAACAACTACAACGCTGTCGCCTATACCCTCAAGATATTTTCTAAGCTCCATAGGGTCTTTATCACAGTCTTCATCTCTTCCAACTATAAACTCTGTGCAGTAAGTAAAATTGATTTCTCCGTCAAATTCAGCCGCTGCACTTCTAAAGAAGTCGTCTTCAATGCCTGATACATCAATTCTATCTTCATCTGCTTTAATGATTGTTCCATGTTTAAATACAGAAAGCATTCCGTCAAAAATAAAGCAAAGCCCTTGACCGCCTGCATCAACAACTCCTGCTTTTTTCAAAACAGGTAAAAGCTCTGGAGTTTCTCTTAATGACTCCGCAGCGCCCATGCATGCAGCACCCCAAACATATGTTGTGCCATTATCTATATGAGAAGCAGAAGTTCCTACCTCTGCTGCAAGTCTTGATACTGTAAGCATAGTACCCTCTGTAGGCTTCATAACAGCTCCATATGCTGCTTCAACACCTAAGGACAAGGCATTAATAAGAGCAGTTCCGTCAGCAGTTTCCATGTCCGAAAGACCTTTTGAAAAACCTCTGAAAAGAAGTGACAAAATAACACCCGAGTTACCTCTTGCTCCTCTTAGCATAGTAGATGCCGCAAGTTTTGCTACTTGTGCCACCGTTACATCATCATCAAGCTTTGCAAGTTCATTTGCTGCAGCTGTTATTGTCATTGTCATGTTTGTGCCAGTGTCTCCATCTGGAACAGGAAAAATATTTAAATCATCTACATATTTTTGATTATTTAATATATTATTAGAGCCTGAAATAATCGCATCTCTTAATTGATATCCTTTAATCATAAGCTACACTTCCTCTTAAAAATTATATTGTTTATAATTTTACCATAATCTAATATAAATTACAACTAAAACACAAAAAATATTGTGACAAAGTTGTGTTATCTTATAGATATTGCCTCAATACGCTCACATGTACCTGTATTTTTGCAAACTGAAATTAATACACAATCCATTTTAAGTGGACCACCTGCAGTTTCAAATCTTACGGGCATTTTTGTTTTAAGCTTTCGTATTATCAGTTCACTTTTAACACCTAAAATAGAATTTATCGGACCTGTCATTCCTACATCACTTAAAAAGCCTGTGCCGTTTTTTAGTATGCTCGCATCATTTGTTTGCACATGGGTGTGCGTGCCTATCACAGCACTTACTCTTCCATCTGCATAATAAGCAAGAGCCGCCTTTTCTCCTGTTGCCTCCGCATGAAAGTCAACAATTTTTATTTTGGGCAAACTTTGGTCTTTTAAAATTTCATCAAGTGCTAAAAACGGACAGTCATGACTTTCCATAAATGCCTGCCCTATTAAATTTATGACACACACAGCTGTATTTCCCATATCATAAACATAGTAGCCTTTTCCTGGTGCAAATTTTGAAAAATTATATGGCCTTATAATGGCTTCCTGCTCATCTAAATAGTCATAAATTTCAAAACGTCTAAAACTGTGATTCCCCAAAGTTATTACATCAGCACCGCTATCAAAAAGCATTCTTGCCGAAGAGGGTGTAACCCCATTTCCATCTGAAGAGTTTTCACCGTTTACTATAACTAAATCTATATCTTTAAGGCGTTTAAATGCAGGCAGCTTTTCAGCTAGGAAATTGCACGATGCACTACCTACAACATCTCCTATCATTAAAATATTCATAAAGTTCCTCCCTTTCACCGACCATGTCAACATGAATTTAACAAAAAAGGAGTTGCCTACAAATTTGTATGCATCTCCTTTTAATAGTTTTATTTTGCAAAATCAACGGCACGACTTTCCCTTATCATATTAACTTTAATTTGACCTGGGTAGCTCATGTCATTTTCTATTTTCTTACAAATTTCTCTTGCAAGTAAAGCCATTTTTTCATCATCAATAATCTCAGGTTTAACTAAGACACGTACTTCACGGCCGGCTTGAATTGCATAACAACGATCAACACCGTCAAATGAAGCAGTAATTTCCTCAAGTTTTTCAAGACGTTTGATGTAATTTTCAAGATTTTCTTTTCTAGCACCTGGACGTGCAGCTGAAATAGCATCTGCCGCTTGAACAATACAAGCTATAACCGTTCTTGCTTCAATATCGCCATGATGGGCTGCAATTGCATGCACAACAGCTTCGCTTTCTTTATATTTTCTTGCAACATCAACACCAATGTCAACGTGTGAGCCTTCAATTTCATGGTCAAGTGACTTGCCTATATCATGTAAAAGACCTGCTCTGCGTGCTATTGTTGGGTCAAGACCCAGTTCTGATGCCATCATACCTGATAGATATGCGACCTCAAGTGAATGGTTTAAAACGTTTTGACCATAGCTTGTACGATAACGCAATCGACCAAGCAGTCTGACAAGTTCGTGGTTTATTCCATTAACTCCCGCTGAAATAACCGCTCTTTCGCCCTCAGATTTTATTGTAGCCTCAACTTCTCTTCTAGCTTTATCAACGGTTTCTTCTATTCTTGATGGATGTATTCTACCATCTGAAATAAGTTTTTCAAGTGCAAGCCTTGCAACCTCACGGCGTACAGGCTCAAAACTTGAAAGAGTAATTGCCTCAGGTGTGTCATCAATAATTAAATCAACACCAGTTAAAGTTTCAATAGCTCTTATGTTTCTGCCTTCTCTACCTATAATTCTTCCCTTCATTTCATCATTAGGAAGCGGTACAACGGATATAACTGCCTCAGATACATGATCTGCTGCACAGCGCTGAATTGCAAGTGATATAAGCTCTCTTGCTAGTTTATCACTATCATCTTTCATTTGCTGTTCGTAATCCATAATTTTCATAGCTTTTTCTCTTGATAATTCATCTTCAAGAGTTTGTAATAAATATGCCTTTGCCTGTTCTTTAGTAAAAGATGAGATTTTTTCAAGCATTTCAAACTGACTTCTTTTTATAGTTTCTGACTCTGCTAAAAATTCGTCTGCTTTTTTATTTTTTCCTTCTATTGTGTGCTCTTTTTTCTCAATTTGCTCAATTTTTTTATCAAGATTTTCTTCTTTTTGTAAAAGTCTTCTCTCTTGTCTTTGAACTTCTTTTCTTCTCTCGTTTATCTCACGTTCTGACTCAGCGCGTTGCTTGTGAATTTCGTCTTTACCTTCAAGCAAAAACTCTTTCTTTTTCGCTTCCGCCGATTTAATGGCATCACTTACTATTCTTTTAGCTTCTGATTCTGCTGAGCCTATAGAGAGTTCAGCACTTTTTTTTCTATGATTTATACCGGCAAAGAAAGCGACAATTCCAGCAACTGCTGCCGATAAAACGGCGATAATTGCAACTAAAATTGGAGACATTTGGCACCTCCTTTTCTCATAAGTTTTTTTAAATTTAATTGTTAATTAATAATACGGGTGCGTTAATCCCTATCTAGCCTAGGTGATATAATCAAAATTTCTTACATTCATCAGGCTATGCAATATATCTTTAAAATACATTAAAAATAACTCTATCGCATTACATTATTAATTGTATAACCTAACACCCTATTTTGTCAAGGAATTTGTGAATAATAGTTAAATATTTTAATTGAAATATATTTTTAAAATCATTTTCAAAATTATTTCTTGACATCTTGCTTAAATTGGTGTTAGAATATGAATAATAATACTGCAATGACGAGAAGCTACATTATATAATTTACAAAAGAGAGTTTTCCTCTTAGCTGAAAGGGAAAACGGTAATGATAATGCAGTACCACCTCTGAGCATCTGACTGATTAAAGCAGACGTTTAAGCCACGTTAAAAGCTAATTAAGTGGGACAGTTTTGTCTTAACTTGGGTGGAACCGTGAGCTATCTCGCCCCAAGGTCTTTTTACAGGGACTTTGGGGCGTTTTTTATTTTTAAATTTATTTTGAAAGGAATTTTACATTATGATTAAAGTTAATTTACGTGGTGAGGAAAGAGAATTTGAAAAAGGCATTAGCATAGCAGATCTTGCAAAAAGCATAGGAATGGGTCTTTATAAAGCTGCTTGTGCTGGCAAACTAAATGGACAGGTAGTAGATTTGCGCACTACAATAGACAGCGACTGCGAGTTGGAGATACTTACTTTTGACAGCGAGGAGGGCAAAAAAGCCTATTGGCACACAGCCTCTCATGTTTTAGCACAAGCGGTTAAAAGATTATACCCCACAGCAAAACTTGCTATAGGCCCTGCTATTGACAATGGATATTACTATGACATAGATTTTTCAGAAAATGTCAACATGGACATCTTTCCAAAACTTGAAAAAGAGATGAAGGCAATTATTAAAGCCGATTTAGAAATTGAGTGTTTTACACTGTCTTTAGAAGAGGCTTTAAAAGAGAGCGAAAACGAGCCTTATAAAAAAGAGTTGATTGATGAGCATGGACAAAACGGCGAGGACTTATCTTTTTATAAACAAGGCGATTTTGTTGACCTATGTGCGGGTCCTCACCTTATGAGCACAGGCAAATTGAAGGCAGTAAAGCTAACTGCACTTACAGGAGCTTATTGGAGAGGTGACTCAAACAATAAAATGTTAAGTAGAATTTACGGCACAGCTTTTCCAAAACAATCGGCTCTTGATGAGTATTTAGAGAAAGTTGAAGAAGCTAAAAAGCGTGACCATGTAAAACTTGGACGTGAACTTGAACTGTTTACAACTGCAGAAGACGTAGGACAAGGACTTCCTATACTTTTACCAAAGGGTGCTAAAATAATTCAAATTCTACAGCGTTTTGTTGAAGATGAAGAGGCAAGACGTGGCTGGCAACTTACAAAAACTCCTTACATGGGCAAAAGCGATATATATAAAATTTCAGGTCACTGGCAACACTATAAAGACGGAATGTTTGTCATTGGTGATGAAGAAAAAGATAAAGAAGTATTTGGTCTTCGCCCCATGACTTGCCCTTTCCAGTACCAAGCATATCTCAGCCGTCAGCGTTCATACAGAGATTTACCAATACGATATAATGAAACTTCTACTCTATTTAGAAATGAAGATAGTGGAGAGATGCACGGACTTATAAGAGTGCGTCAGTTCACAATTTCTGAAGGTCACTTAATGTGCAGACCTGAGCAACTTGAAGAGGAGTTTAAAGCCTGTGTAGAGCTTGCAATATATATGCTTAAAACTTTAGGACTATATGAAGATTTCTCTTACAGATTCTCACAGTGGGATCCAAAAGATACAGAAAAATATATAGGCACAAAAGAGCAGTGGGAAGAAGCGCAAGGTGTTATGGAAAAAATTCTAAACGACCTTGAAATTGACTATAAAGTAGGTATAGGCGAGGCTGCGTTCTACGGACCTAAGCTAGACCTGCAAATTAAAAATGTCCATGGTAAAGAGGACACACTTATCACAATTCAAGTAGACCAAATGCTTGCAGAAAAATTTGGCATGGAGTATGTTGATGCAGATGGAGAAAAGAAAAACCCATACATCATACACCGAACATCAATTGGCTGTTACGAAAGAACTTTAGCACTTCTTATAGAAAAATATGCTGGTGCGTTCCCACTATGGCTTGCACCAATACAAGTAAAACTTTTACCAATAGCTGATAGACATCTCGATTATGTATATGAAGTAAAAGCTATGCTTGAAGCCAAGGGTATTAGATGTGAAGTTGATGACAGAAGCGAGAAAATTGGTTATAAAATTAGAGAGGCACAGCTTGAAAAAGTACCTTATATGGTATTGATAGGCGATAAGGATATTGAGGCGAGTGCGATATCTCCAAGACACAGAAAAGATGGAGATTTAGGCCAAATGAACCCACAAAGTTTCTTAGACATGCTTGTTAAAGAAAATGATGAAAAAGCTATTAAATAGTTTAGAATTGATAGTTAATAGTTGACAGTTAAAGAGAGCTAGTCGTTTTGACTAGCTCTCTTTATTTTATGATAAACTTAATAGATTTTGTACAAGCTCTGTTGATGAAGTTGCTGCAATTGATGTTGCAAAAAGTACATCTTGTGCTGAAACTTCTGAAACCAAATCAGCTAAAGTTCCTGAATAATATCTATAATCAACAATATATAAATTTTCATAGTTTTGAGAAATAAACGGCGCAAGCGTTGTCACATTTGAGTCGCCCACTATTATACAAGTTTTTCCGTTTTCATTTGAACTATTCTTAATGTAGCCCAAATCATTACTTCCTCCAAGATAAATCTGGTGCTTACTTCTTGAGTCAAGCTCGCTTACATCAGGGAACATCTCTGTTTCCACAAGATTTGATACACTTGAGCCTGTGCTGAAAGTAAGGCTTGGTGATGGAACATAAACTTCTATCGTTTCAGGTTCTTCTATTGCAGAATTTAAAGAGAAATGATAGTTATATCCCAAATAACCCTCTGCTGTTTGCTCAGAATAAGATGAAAGAGAATAATTGTCAAAATCTTTTACATAACACCACTCATTATATGCATAATATGCAGCAAGCCCTGTCCATTTACTGTCCGTCTTATAGTAAAGCTTCTCATCGCAATGCGCTTTAAGTATTCTGTAAATTTCAATATTCTTAATTTTTTCATCTGCGCCACCGTACATATACTGTATGGACTTTTCTTGATCCGATGTAACATCGGCATAATAATTTAAAAAGTCAAGCGGAAGCATTATATCCATTGCATTTGGAATTATCATTTGATATACATTAACATCATCAGGAATATCACTTGCAGCATCATTTACAGCCTCAATATATGAATCTGCGACTGTTTCATTAAACTTATAAATATCAAACGAGCCATCACCCACTATGAACATGTGTTGATACTCCACAGGCTCTAGTCCCGAAACATCCGACTCTGTTGCGCCTTGTGGTATTGGAGTAGTCCTTGGAGATGGCGTCGGCGCCATAGATGGTATAGGAGTTGGCGTTGCCACTACCTCTTCTTCTGCACCTCCTGCCAGCGAAAACAGCGCCTGTAAGCCTGATATTAACAGTGCAATAATAATAACACCTATCACACCCATTATTATTACAGGAATTATGTTTGGTTTTCGCTTTCTGCGCCTCACCGGAGGTCGCTTATTAGGGTTTGGCCTTGGTGGTGCGCCATGCCTTGTTGCACCATGTCTAGTAGGTCCATGTCTTGTTGCCCCTGCTCTTGGTGCAGGAGTTCTGGGTCTTGCAACCCTTGTGTTTGAATCTGCCGTACGTCTATTTTGAGGGCCACCTTGTGTAGATGTGTGATTTACATCTGAGCCAAAAGTATTTTCTAAACTTTTATAATCATATTTTGGCTGTGAAATATTATTGCCAATATTTAAGTTCGGATCAGAATAAACATCCGAAAAATTTGAATTGTTATTTGTATTGCCGTTTGGTCTGAAATTATCTGAACTCATTTATTATCCCCTTTCCAAATAAAAACATGCTACTACTACATTTAGTGTACTTTGAAGTCATGCACTGCTTTATATTTGTATATTACTATATATTTTATTTTAAATATAAAATTATGTCAAGTTTATTTGATAAAAATTTAGCTAAAATTGTCAATTTTTATTGTTTTATTATGCATTTTGTAGGATGCAACAAAAGAGCCGTATATTTATTGTATTCATACTACAATAAAATATCAAAAAATAGACAAAAAAAATAGCGACTGCTTTCGCAATCGCTTAGTGTTGGCAAAACTTATTGTCCCGGGCCGCTTCCAGCCAAGTATCGTCAGCACAA
>CAYJJB010000020.1:0-28442 GCA_964370405.1 uncultured Eubacteriales bacterium
AGCTGATTTGGTGAAACTCCAAAGCCGACGGTATAGTCCGGATGGTAGAAGAAAAAATAAAATGCAGTAATATTATTGTATTATTATGCCCCACATGTTTTTGTGGGGCATTTTTTTCTTTTACACACATAATAATAAAATATATGAGGTGTAAACTATGATTACCAAAACAAAAAAATTAACAATAACGGCAATTTTGGCGGCAGTTTCATCTGTTTTGATGTTCTTTAGTATCAATGTACCATTAATGCCATCATTCATTAAACTAGATTTATCAGAGCTGCCGGCAGTAATTGCTTCGTTTGTTTTAGGACCAGTAAGCGGAGTTGTTGTAGTACTTGTAAAAAATGTAGTAAACCTATTTTTTACAACAACAGGCGGTGTAGGAGAGCTTTCAAACTTTTTACTAGGCTGTGCACTGGTAATTCCAACAGGTCTTATCTTTAAAAAAGGAAAAAACTTTAAGTCGGCAATAATAGGCTCTTTAGTAGGAGCGGTTTCTATGGCGGTCTTAAGTGTAGCTACAAACTTTTTTATAGTCTATCCCATTTATTATAACTTTCTGCCACTAGAGGCAATTTTGGGAATGTATAACCTAATAAACCCATTTATAGGCACAGAGCCTACAAACGAAAACTTATTAAGAGCATTACTAGTGTTTAATTTGCCATTTACTTTTATAAAAGGGATGTTAAGTGCAGTTATCACCATGTTAATATATAAGCCTTTGGCGCCGATTTTGAAGAGCAGTATTTAGTTTATAGTTTATAGTTGAGAGTTGATAGTTATGGTGAAATGCTTCGCATTTTCGATTGTATATTGACAAAGCCACAGTTTTCATTGTAGGAACTCACCTGCCGACCGAGGATTATTGACAATATTATCAAAACACGCCAAAGGCGTGAACCACAACTATCAACTATCAATTTTCAACTCTCAACTTAAAAAAGTCTTGACTTTTTTAAAAACTTGGGTATAATAAAAATATAACAACTAAATATGACCTTATCAAGAGTGGTGGAGGGACAGGCCCGTTGAAACCCGGCAACCTGATTTAATCAAGGTGCTAAATCCTGCGGTATTTTACCGAAAGATGAGGATGATTTTTTATCCTTGTCAAATGACAGGGATTATTTTTTTGTAAAAAACTATTTTAACGGAGGACAAATATATGAACAACTTTTTATTCACATCGGAATCAGTTACAGAGGGACATCCAGATAAAATCTGTGACCAAATTTCAGACGCAGTCTTAGACGCAATTTTAAAACAAGACCCAGAGGCACATGTTGCTTGCGAAACAACAACTACTACTGGTGTAGTGCACGTTATGGGTGAAATTTCAACCACTTGCTATGTTGACATCAACGCTATAGTTCGTGAGGTTGTAAATGAAATAGGATATAATAATCATGACTGTGGTTTTGATGGCAATGTTTGTGCAGTGCTTACATCAATAGATGTGCAGTCACCTGATATTGCAATGGGTGTTAATAAGTCTTATGAGGCGCAAAACGATGGCGCTACTGATGAAAATGACCTGATAGGCGCTGGCGACCAAGGTATGATGTTTGGCTATGCTTGTGATGAAACACAAGAGTATATGCCAATGGCTATATCACTTGCTCACAAGCTTTCAAAACAGCTTACAAAGGTAAGAAAAGATGGTACTTTAACGTATTTAAGACCAGACGGAAAAACACAAGTTACGGTCGAGTATGACGGCGATACAGTAAAAAGAATTGATGCTGTTGTTGTGTCTACTCAACACAGTGAAGATGTTACTGTAGAGCAAATTAGAAAAGACATTAAAGAATATGTAATTAACGCAATTGTTCCTAAAGATTTAATGGATGAGAACACAAAAATATATGTAAATCCAACAGGCAGATTTGTAATTGGTGGCCCTGTAGGCGACAGTGGTCTTACTGGTAGAAAAATTATAGTTGATACTTACGGTGGTTACGGCAGACATGGCGGTGGCGCATTCTCTGGTAAAGACCCCACAAAGGTTGACCGCTCTGCTGCATATGCTGCAAGACATGTTGCTAAAAATATTGTGGCAGCAGGACTTTCTAAAAAATGCGAGGTTCAACTTGCATATGCAATAGGTGTTGCACATCCTGTATCAATCATGATTGATACTTTTGGTACAAGCAAATATACAAATGAAGAACTTACTAAGGCTGTAGAAAAAGTATTTGATTTGCGCCCTGCCGCAATTATCAAAAATCTAGGACTAAAAAATCCTATATACAGGCCACTTGCGGCATATGGTCATATGGGTCGTGAAGATTTAGGCGTTTCTTGGGAGAAAACAGATAAAGTAGAAGAGCTTAAAGCTCAGTTATAATAGCAAATAAATTAAACCTGCATATTATGAATTAAATATATATAGGCAGGTGGTAAATTTGGATGTTATTTTTGGTTTAGCACTATCTTTCTTATCGGTGCTGGGAGCTGTCGAGATTTTTAGAAAAATATCATTTTGGGCACAAAGTGATGTCAAAGACCCCGTGTATATCACGGTGATGCTAGATAATGTAGAAACAGCAGAGAGTACGTTAAGAGGAGTTTTATCAAGGATAAGGTGGATGGAGTTTTCGCAAACTGTCCACCTTGTTTTAGTTCATGATGAAGAAAATAAGGATATAAAAAAGATAATTGATAAAATTATTTTAAAATATCCGCAAATAAAGCTTTCATCAAAGTAAAATTTATATTATAATAATGGGTAAGAAAAAATTAAGGAGGGGTAGTATGGCACAGCTTTACCAAATTACAGGCTCAGTTGAACGAATTGTGTATCATAACGAAACAAATAAATACACAGTTTTTGAGTTAAATGATGGCACAGAGCTTACAACCATAGTCGGAACCTTTCCTTATATCAGTCTTGGAGAAGAACTTGAAGTAGTGGGTGAATGGACAAATCACGCATCTTTCGGTATGCAGCTTAAGGCATCTACTTTTGAAAGAAAACGCCCTAAAACAATTTCGGCAGTTTTAAAATATCTATCAGGCGGTGCGATAAAGGGTATAGGTCCTGCCACTGCAAAACTTATAGTGGATACTTTTGGAGAAGATACAATAAATGTAATTGAAAACGAGCCTGACAGACTTGCCCAAATTAAAGGTATATCGAAAAATAAAGCAACACAAATTTCGCAAGAGTTTTTAAAGATATACGGCATACGAGAACTTATGCAGTACTTAGGATCATTTGGAATAAAGCCTGAGGAAGCTGTTAGAGTTTGGCGAATTTATGGCGGAAATGCGATAGAACTTATAAAAGAAAATCCTTATATACTTTGTAGCGACTACATAGGCATAGATTTTGCCCTTGCCGATGAAATTGCATACTCTATGGAAAAAACTGGAGATAACAAGGGCAGGATTTGTGCAGGTATAATTTATATATTAAAACATAATGCAAACAATGGGCACAGCTGTATACCTATGGATAAATTAATATCTGCGGCGGCAAAAATGCTTGAAACATCAAGTGACATTATTGAAGAAATTTTAGTAGGTCTTTGTGAAAGTGAAGATTTGTTTTGCCTTTTACTTGAAGATAAACAGCTTATCTTTATGCCAAAATACTTTAAATCAGAGTCCTACATAGCAGATAGAATTAATATGATGTTAAAATATCCTCCACGCTCTATAGTTGGTATAGAAAAAGAGATAGGAAATATTGAGAAAATTAGTGGTGTGGAGTATGAAGAAAAACAAAAAGATGCAATAAAGGCTGCATGTGGTAGAGGTTTACTTGTACTTACAGGAGGACCTGGAACAGGAAAAACCACAACGCTTAATGCAATAATTAAAATACTTAAAATGAGTGGCGAGAGAGTGCTGCTTTGCGCACCTACAGGAAGAGCAGCAAAAAGAATGAGCGAGGTTACAGGTGAAGAGGCAAAGACTATACATAGAATGCTTCAAGTTGACTGGGATGAAAATGATAATCCAATATTTATAAAAGGTGAGAGTAATCCTTTGGAGTGTGATGCTGTTATTATTGATGAGCTTTCAATGGTTGACTGCACTGTAATGGATGCAGTTTTAAGAGCACTGCCACTGGGTTGTAGACTGGTGCTAGTAGGTGACTCTGACCAACTTCCAAGTGTTGGTGCTGGAAATATTTTAGGTGATATTATTTCGTCAAAAACTGTACCAGTAATTGCACTTACAGAAATTTTTAGGCAGTCGGGCGAAAGCTTAATAGTTACAAATGCACATAAAATAGTAAAAGGAGAAAGTCCTATACTTGGAAAAGCGGACAACGACTTCTTCTTTATGCCAATTTACGATGACGATAAACTTATAAATACCATAATAGATTTATATGAAACTAGGCTTGTAAAGTCATATGGCTTTAATGCACTGGAGCAAATACAAATTTTGTGTCCTGGCAGAAAAGGTGTTGCTGGTACTGAAAATTTAAATCTTCTCATAAGAGAACGAGTTAATCCTGAAAACCCAAATAAAAGACAGACGACAATTAGCGGTGTTGTGTTTCGTGAGGGTGACAAGGTTATGCAAATTAAAAATGACTATAACTTGCCATGGTATAAAGAAGATGGCAGTGCAGGCGAGGGTGTTTTTAATGGCGACATGGGAGTTATTTCAGAAATTGACAAAGCAGCAGGCATAATACGTGTGAAAATTGATGATAAGGAAGCGGTGTATGAATTTGAAAAAGCATGGCTTGATTTAGAACTTTCTTACGCTGTTACTATACATAAAAGTCAAGGAAATGAGTTCGACGCAGTTATTATTCCAACATATAAAGGCACGCCAAAGCTTAAGTACAGGAATTTACTTTACACAGCAATTACAAGAGCTAAACAAATTTTGATACTTATAGGACAAAAAGAGTGTATAGATCAAATGGTTTTAAATGATAGAAAAACACTGAGATACACAGGACTTGTCCATTTTTTAGAAAATTATGAATAATCTTAAAAAATATGTAAAGCAGTTTTTATTTCCTCCTAAATGTCCACTGTGTGGCAGTTTGGTGGAGGGTAATGATTTATACTGCAAGACGTGTAGTGAAAAATATTTTGAGCATGAAACACGTGTGTTTAATGTACCCATTGGCAAAAAATCAAAAATGCTTGCAGTGCATACAGGGCATTATTATGAAGGATATTATAAAAAATATGTAGAGAAATTTAAATTTTCAGGCAAGACAAGCTATGCTGAAAAATTAAGTGAGATAATGCTCAGTACCTTGCCAAATATAAAATTTGACTTTGTGACATTTGTTCCAATGTGCAGTGATAAATTTAAAAAACGGGGATATAATCAGGCAGAGCTTTTAGCACAAAAGCTAAGTGAAAAAATAAATGTTCCTTGTGTTGAAATATTTGAGAAAGTAAGGCATAATAAAACACAACATAAATTAAATGCACGTGAAAGAATTATAAATGTAAAAAATGCTTATAAAGTTAAAATCGACATAAGCGGACAAAAAATACTTTTGATTGATGATATTATTACAACAGGTGCTACAATGTGTGAGTGTGCAAGAATAAGTTATAAGGCAAATGCAGCCTTAGTAACAGGACTATGTGCGGCAAATACCCGCTAAAAAAGGAGAAGAAAATGGCAGCGAATATTGCAATAGATTTAGGAACGTCTTATATACGAGTTTTTATGGAGGGAAAGGGTATTGTTATATCAGAACCTTCTGACATGACTATTAATAAGGCAACAGGCGAAATACTTGCTATAGGAAAAGATGCAGTTCAAATGCGTGGCAGAACTGTAGGTGATGTGGTGGTGGAAAGTCCGTTTAAAAGCGGAACTATAACAGGATATTCAGCCTCAGAATATGCAGTTACAAACTATATTAAGAAAATAGCCACAGGAAAAGTATTTTTGCCAAATGTCTTAGTTGCAGTTCCTTTTGATGTTACAGAGGTCGAAAGACATGCAATAGCAGATATTGTGGAAAAAACAGGAATAAGAAAAATAGACTTCATACCACAGGGTGTAGTTGGTGCACTGGGCATTGGAATTGATGTAAGATCTCCTATTGCATCTATGGTGGTTAATATTGGAGCACAGTCCACCTTAGTAGCGGTTCTTGCAGGAAACTCAATAATTTTAAATAAGAGAATAGACATAGGCGGAAAAACTTTTGATGAAGCCATGATTAGATATGTAAGAAAAAAATTTGAAATTGAAATAGGCGCACAAAGTGCAGAAAACATTAAATTTCAAATAGGCTGTGCATTTCCGAAAGAGAAACTTGAAAGAGAATATATTAAAGGAAGGCATATCTATACAAATTTACCATCACAAGCACTCATGAGCTCAGACGACACAGTAGAGGCTTATGTTGGAACTATGCTTGAATTTACAAGTGCTATACAAGGTGTGCTTGAAGAACTTCCACCTGAAATACTTAATGACATAGCAAAAGAAGGTGTTCATTTTGTTGGAGGCGGTTCATCACTTTTTGGACTAGATTTATTTTTACATAAAAAAATTAATCTACATGTAAATCTTTATGAAGAACCTGAAAATGCAGTAATAAGAGGTGCAGGAGATGCAATAGATTTAGTAGAAAACTCCCAAAGAAGCCTAAGGGCTGGTATTTTGGCGGTTAAATAAAAAAGTAGAACTTTTTTACATGATGTGTGGCGGTGAAGTTATTCACCGCCACTGTTTTTTACAAAGATTTATTTCATGCTCTCTTCGTATTTTTGAATCATGTTTTTAACCATTTGGCCACCGATTGAGCCAGCTTGTTTTGATGTTAAGTCGCCGTTATAACCTGGTTTAAGGTTAACACCAACTTGTGAGGCTGATTCCATTTTAAATCTGTTTAAAGCTTCTTTTGCTTCTGGTACTAAATTTTTCATGATAATTCTCCTTAACATTTTCTTTTAGTGCGTTTGTGTTTTTAGTTTGTTTAAATAAACTAGAATTATTAATGGCAAATTTTACAATTTATTCGTAATTTTGTAAAAAGTTTATCATATCATTATGAGAAGAGAAGTACACTCCCTTTTCTAGCAGTACTTTATCAGTAAAATTTAAACTGCTTACAGCAACAACATCTTGTTCAAGCGGTATGGGTTCATCGTTTTTATACACACAAATTTTCTCATTTTCAATGGTTACAAGATAATTATCAAAAGTTTCGTTTTTAATTTCGGCACTTTCTTGACTTGTATCCTTTGTTGAGGTATAATTATTTGTACTGTTTTTATTAAACTCCCCAGCATCAATCCCATTTGGTAGTTGTGTGGAGTTATTATTTGAAAAAATTGGTAAAACTATAATACAAAGGGTTATTATTGATACAATAATAAGAAGTATGATTTTTTTATCCACTAATTTTATTAAATTAAATTTTTTCATTTTCATTTTTTTGATACAAATAAAATTGTATCATCCCTTTCGCTATAAATCGTTTTGGTGTTTTCTATATTAGTTTTACACTAAAATGGTAAAATATACTTTTTGGAGGTAAAATATGTCAGGTAAAAAAGACATAAACAAAGTTCGACACATAAAAACAAAAGCTTATAATAAGCCAGCAGATGATGAACTAGCTATTGCAGCGGTTGAAACCACTAAAACCGTGGCATCTATGCTTGGTAAAACGCTTCTAACCCTTTTTGTTATTTTGTCAATTACAGGCTGCATAGTATTGTTTTCGGTGGCTTCATTTGTATGGAGCTTAAGGAATACATCAATTCCAGCACTTGAATATTACAGCTTAAATCAATCTAGCATGATGTATGTAGAGGGTGATGACGGTGAGTATGAGGAGTATATAAACTTTTATAGGGTTGAAAATAGAACCAAAATAAGTTTTTCTGAAATACCTCAAACCATGGTAGATGCAATAGTTGCAATTGAGGACAAGCGCTTTTTTGAGCATGAGGGCGTTGACTGGCAAACTACTATATCTGCGGGTATAAACCTTGCATCAGGATCAGGTGGCGCTGGTGGTTCAACAATTACTCAACAGCTTATTAAAAACGTAACACAAGAATCACAAGTAAGCCTTTTAAGAAAGCTTGAGGAAATTTTCTCAGCGATTAATCTTGAAAAAGAATATTCCAAAGAGGAAATACTAGAATACTATTTAAATATTGTTAACTTTGGTGGCGGTGCATATGGAGTTGAAGCAGCTGCTGATATATATTTTGGTAAAACAATTGCAGAATGTAGTATTGCAGAATGTGCAGCAATTGCAGGTATTACCAAAAACCCATACGCATATACTCCAATATATTTTCCTGAAAACACAAAAGAAAGACAACTTATAGTTTTGCTTGAAATGTATAACCAAGGCAAAATTACAAGAGATGAATACCTTGCAGCACGTGAAGAAGCAGATAACATGAATTATGTATTTGCAGAAAAATCTGAAATTGGTGTGGTAGAGGAAGAAGAAGAAACACAAGCGATGAGCTCTCATAATATTTGGGACTGGTACACAGAGCTTATGTTTGACCAAATTATTGATGATTTAAGAGAACTTTATAATATTTCTACAGCAAGCGCTGAGGAAATGATTTATAGTGGTGGACTTAGTATTTATTCATATCTTGACCCAGAGGTGCAAGAAGGTGTGCATAATATTGTAAAAAATAATCGATATACTCAAGGAACTGATGTTGAAGTTGCTATGTTTATTATGGACTATGACGGCACGGTTATAGCTGTATCGGGTGGTACACTTGAAAAAGAAGGAAATCTTGTTTATAACTACGCTACAGACGCAGTAAGACAACAGGGTTCTGCAACTAAACCTATAGCTTCATATGCGCCTGCAATAGAACTTGGTGCTATAAACTATGGTACTGTTATGAAAGATGAACCACTACCTAACTACTTCGGTACAGGACAACCTGGACCTAATAACTATACAAGAACGTATTCAGGCAACACGACACTTTATCGCTCGATAATGGTATCTCTTAACGCCCCTGCGGCACAGGTTTTAAATTTAATCACACCTGCAGCGGGTTATAAATTTATGACAGAAAACTTAAATATTACATCGCTTGACCCACAAAGAGATCAGTACAGCTTAGCTATGTCTATTGGTGGTGTTACCAATGGTATATCAGTTATGGAAATGGCTGGAGCTTTCCAAGTTTTTGGAAACGGCGGAAACTATTATGAACCTGTAACTTATTCTCATATTGTTGATAGTGAGGGACAAATTGTACTTGATAACAGAGATAACATTCCAACTAAAGCAATGACTGAAACTAATGCGAATGTAATGAACAAACTTTTACATGCTCCAATATATGGAAGCGCTGGAACTGGTGGTACAACCAGAGTTAGCGGTCTTGATATTTATGGTAAAACTGGTACTACAGATAATACAAGTGACTTATCATTTGTTGGCGGTTCACCTTATGGTGTAGGCGCAATTTGGTATGGATATCGTGACAGAGTTGCTACTTTGCCTTATGGATCAGATGCAAATCATATGTATATTTGGCAAGATGTAATGGAATATTTGTGGCAAAACCACTGGAGCTATGATGAACCACGCTCCTTTGAATATAGTGATCAATTAGTTCAAAGAACTTACTGCATGTCAAGTGGACTTTTAGCAGGTACCTATTGTAGTGCACTTGCAACAGGTTGGTATGATGTAAACGCTTTACCAAGGGCATGTAACGGAAGCTCTGACCATATGGCATATGGAGCACCTGTGGCAAGCCCAACAGCAGAGCCAAGCCCAAGTGCAGAGCCAAGTCCTACAGTAACAACAGAGCCCACACCGGTGCCACCAACAGTGCCAACACCGGCTCCTGTAGTTCCAACTCCAACACCAGTGGCTCCAACAGCGGCACCAACGCCTATCCCACCTGACCCAACTCCAGAGGTGACAACGGCACCGCCGCCTACAGAAGTACCACCTACAGACCCTGAAGAAGACAATCCTGGTCCGTAGAGTGTAGACTTGTGCTAAATGTACAAAAAAATCAAGTTGAAATTTAAATTTTATACAAAACATAAAAACTGCTCTTTAAAGAGTAGTTTTTATATTTTTTACTTGCTTTTTACACTTTATTATGATAAACTGTACGCAGTTAATGAACATTCGTTTATGGAGTGTGGACAATGAAAGAAGAAAAATTTTTAGTAATAGAAAAATCAGTATTGCCAGAAGTGTTTGAAAAAGTGCTCTATGCATCTTCTCTATTAGAAAATGGAGAAGCAAAAAACACCTCAGAGGCAACAAAAAAAGCGGGAATATCGAGAAGTGTTTATTATAAATATAAGGACTCAGTTTTTCCATACACAAGAAGCAGCGCAAGGGGAATAATGACAGTGCAAGTGATTTTGTCTGACAGACCTGGTGTGCTTGCAAATTTTTTATCAATATTTCATGAGGCAAACGCAAACATACTTACAGTAACACAAAACATACCTATAAAAGGTAGAGCGTATATTTCTGTATCGGCAAGTACTGTACAAATGAGCATGAATATAGATGAGCTTCTTTACAATTTAAAAAATTTAAAAGGTGTTTTGAAAGTAGAAAGTCTTTCAAATTAATAAAGGGGGTAAAATAATGGATATCGCAGTACTAGGTCATGGCGTGGTAGGCTCAGGCGTGCTTGAGGTTTTGCTAAGCCAAAAAAATTCAATTACTCTAAGGGCAAAAGAAGAAATTAATGTTAAATATATTTTAGACTTAAGAGATTTTGACGATTTATCTTATAGTGATAAATTTGTAAAAGATTTTAATGTAATTCTTAATGATGAAGATGTTAAAATTGTAGTGGAAGTGATGGGCGGCTTAAATCCAGCTTTCGAATTTGCAAAGCTTTGTCTTGAAAACGGTAAAGATGTAGTAAGTTCTAATAAAGAGCTTGTGGCAGAAAAAGGCGCAACACTTATTTCTATTGCACAAAAGCACAACAGAAGCTTTTTGTTTGAAGCAAGTGTGGGTGGCGGTATTCCTATAATTAGACCACTAACTCAGTGTTTAGCAGCAAATGAAGTAAGTGAAATAGCAGGAATTTTAAATGGCACAACTAATTTTATTTTGACTAAAATGATAAGAGAGCATATGGATTTTAAAGATGCACTAGCTCTAGCACAAGAACTTGGTTATGCAGAGCGAAATCCTGAGGCAGATGTCATGGGGCATGATGCGTGCAGAAAAATATGCATACTAGCGTCTCTTGCATTTGGGCATCATGTATATCCAAAACATGTGTATACAGAGGGAATAACCAATATATCACTTGCAGATGTAAGCTATGCCGATGCATGGGGTGGCGTTATTAAGCTTATAGGCAGTGTGAAAATGAATGAAAATGGAAAAATTGATATAAAGGTTACACCACTTTTCATAAGTCGTGATAGTCAGCTTGCAAATGTAGATGATGTGTTCAACGGTATTTTAGTAAGAGGGCATGCAACGGGAGATGTTGTGTTTTATGGAAAAGGTGCAGGAAAACTACCTACAGCAAGCGCTGTTGTTGCAGATGTTATTGACTGTGTAAAACATTATGGCTCGCAGAAATATTTATACTGGGAAGATGAAGTTGAAAATTTTGTAGAAGACTTTAAAGATAAAAACACAGATATGTACATACGCCTTATAAATAAGGGTGAAGAAAAACAGCTTTATGCTGAAAAAAGATTTAACACAGTTTCGTATCTTACAAGAAAAAACGCACCAGAAAATGAAATTGCTATAGTTGTGCAAGATATGACAGAAAATGAGATAGATGAAGAGTTAAGTCAACTTTCAGAAAGAGGATATGAAGTAGCCTCAAAAGTAAGAATTTCAAATTATTAAAGGAGTGGTATCTGTGATACGTATAGATGTTCCAGCAACAAGTGCAAATTTAGGGGCAGGTTTTGACTCTTTAGGTGTTGCACTTAGTATGTATAACAAGGTTTGGATGGAAGAATGGGATAAAATTGAAATTAAAGCAGTTGATAATACAAAAATTCCAACTGATGAAACAAATTTAATTTATTGGGCGGCACAGTATATATATAAGCAGTGCGGAAAAGATTTACCAGGGCTTAAAATACTTCAAGAAAATAATATACCAATGGCAAGAGGTTTAGGAAGTAGCTCAGCTTGTATAGTAGCAGGTATTTTGGGTGCAAACAGACTGCTTGGTTCTCCTTTTTCAAAGTCAGAACTTTTAAATATTGCAGCAAAAATTGAAGGCCACCCAGATAATACCAGTCCTGCAATTTCAGGTGGACTTGTAGCTTCTGCAATGGAGGCGAACAGGGTTTATAGCGTAAGTGTACCAGTATCAGACAAAATTAAATTTGCTGTTATGATACCTCCGTTTGAGCTTAAAACAGAAAAGGCAAGAGGAGTTTTACCGCAAAAATACACAAGGGAAGATGCGGTTTACAATTTATCAAGGTCTGGACTTATGACGGCGTCGCTTTTTTCGGGTAATCTTGAAAACCTACGTGTTGCGGTGGGTGATAAAATACATCAGCCATACAGAAGTGCACTTGTAGATAATTATGACAATGTGTTTAGAACAAGCTATGAGCTAGGCTCTCTTGGAACGTACATGAGTGGTGCAGGCCCTACAATAATTTCTTTTATAGAGGCTTCAAATGAAGATTTTTTAGAAAATATAGAAAAGCAATTTGAAAAGAAAAATATAAATTCTTGGACAATAAAAATTTTAAGCGCCGATTCACAAGGTGCAAAAATAGAGGTAGAGTGAAAGGGGTAAAACTATGGCATTAATAGTGCAAAAATTTGGAGGTACTTCGGTAAAAGATGCACAGCGCATTTTTAATGTTGCCGATATAGTAACAAGTACTTACAAAAACGGAAATCAAGTGGTGGTTGTAGTGTCTGCACAAGGTGATACAACTGACGATTTAATTGAAAAAGCAGCGGAGATAAATCCAAATGCTTCAAAAAGAGAGATGGATATGTTACTTTCATCAGGTGAGCAAATTTCGGCATCACTTCTCTCCATGGCAATTGAGAGCTTGGGCTTTCCTGTAGTGTCGCTTCTTGGCTGGCAGGCAGGTGTATCAACAACAAGCAGTTATGGTGAAGCAAGAATTAAAAGAATAAATCCTATAAGAATTAAAAAAGAGCTTGATAAGAAAAATATAGTTATCTTAGCTGGCTTCCAAGGAACTAACAGATATGATGACATGACAACTTTGGGACGTGGTGGCTCTGACACAAGTGCTGTTGCAATTGCTGCTACAATGAAGGCTGATAGATGCCAAATTTATACAGATGTTGACGGTGTGTACACAGCAGATCCAAGAAAAATTCCAAATGCAAAAAAGCTAGATGTTATTTCATATGATGAAATGCTAGAGCTTGCAACTTTAGGTGCACAAGTGCTTCATAACCGCTCGGTTGAAATGGCAAAAAAATATAATATAGAACTTGAGGTTTTATCAAGTCTTACAAGAGAAAAAGGTACAATTGTTAAGGAGGAAAATACAGTGGAGAAAATGTTAATAAACGGAGTTGCAAAAGATGATAATATTGCAAGAATTTCAATAGTGGGTGTGCCTGACAAACCAGGACTTGCATTTAAAATATTCTCTAAATTATCGGCTAAAAATGTAAATGTTGATATCATACTACAATCAATTGGTAGAAATGGAACAAAGGATATTAGCTTTACAATAGAAAAATCAAAAATGCCTGAAACAGTTGAAATGCTAAAATCATATGTAGATCTTATTGGTGCTACAGAGATAGTAACTGATGATAACGTTGCAAAGGTTTCTATAGTAGGTGCAGGAATGGAATCTCATCCAGGCGTTGCAGCTGAAATGTTTGAAGCAATGTTTGATGCAAACATCAATATACAAATGATATCTACAAGCGAGATTAAAATATCTGTACTTATTGATAAAAAAGATGGCGATAGAGCAGTAGAGGCAATACACTCAAGATTTTTTGATGAGGAATGATTGATAGTTGATAGTTGTGGTGAAAACCCTACAATATTTAAATCGGGCGGATTTTCCGCCCGATTTTTTTACATGTTCATTCCACTGCTAGGCAAATTTCCTAAATTATTTTCTTCTTTTGCATCAGGGTAGGAGCGCAGGTATTCATTGCCACTACGGCTTGCGATTGCAACTCCTTTAATTCCACCTTGCTTTGCAAGTGCTACACCCTCAGCCTTTGACAAAACTTCGCCGTTTGAAAGCTCATATCCTGTGACCTTTCCTCCTGATTTAATAAGTCTTGAAATACTTTTGGCATCTTTTCGCACTACAGGGCTCATGATATTTATATTTCCCGGAAGATGTCCGAAACGGTTTTTATATTGTTCGCTCATAGAAAAATACTCCTCTCAATGTGTGTTTGCAAATATTTTTTCCTAAAATTTTAACAATATACGCAGAAAGCTTGGTTATATTTATTTTAATAGAATCTTGCATTTTTAAATAAAATTTAGTAAAATATAAGTGACTTTTAAAATTCTAAGGAGGTTCTTCATGAATCAAACAGAAAAAATGCAACTCGACCTAACTGCTGCAAAAGTGCGACTTGGTATAATTGAGGGTGTTTTTAACGCAAAATCCGGCCATCCAGGTGGTTCGCTTTCTGCAACTGAAATTTTTACGTATTTATATTTTAAAGAGATGAATGTAGATGCAAAAAATCCAAAATGGGAAGACAGAGATAGATTTGTTCTATCTAAAGGACACTGTGCGCCAGGGCTTTACTCAACTTTGGCACAAAAAGGTTTTTTTAATGAGTCTGAACTGTCGGTACTTCGTCACATAGGCGCAATGCTTCAAGGACATCCCGATATGAAAGGGACACCCGGTGTTGATATGAGCACGGGTTCTTTAGGTCAAGGTATATCTGCAGCTGTAGGTATGGCACTTGCTGCTAAACTTGATAATAAAGATTATAGAGTATACACTTTGCTTGGTGATGGCGAAATAGATGAAGGACAAGTATGGGAAGCCGCTATGTTCTCAGGCCACAAAGTACTTGATAATTTATGTGTAATAGTTGATTATAATGGACTTCAAATAGACGGACCTATAAGTGAGGTTGGTGGACCTGAGCCTATTGATACTAAATTTGAAGCATTTGGCTTTAATGTTTTAGTGGTAGACGGTCATAATTATGACGAGCTTGAAGCAGCTTTCAATAATGCAAAAAATACTAAGGGCAAACCTACTGCAATTATTGCAAAAACAATAAAAGGCAAAGGTGTGTCTTATATGGAAAATAACGTAAACTGGCATGGTGCTGCTCCAAATAAAGAGCAATATGATGTTGCTATGGCAGAACTACGTGAAAATTTAGCAAAACTAGAGGGCAAAGCCTAAGGGCTTTAGAAAGGACGGATTTAACAAATGGCAGAAAAATTAGTTAAAGCAACCAGAGAAAGTTTTGGTGAAGCCCTTTGCGCTTTAGCAGAAAATAATAGAGATATAGTAGTACTTGATGCCGACCTTGCGGCAGCTACAAAAACAGGTGTGTTTAAAAAAGCATATCCAGACAGATTTTTTAACTGTGGTATTGCAGAATGTAACATGGTAGGTATTGCAGCAGGTCTTGCAAGCTGTGGCAAAATTCCAGTTGCTGCATCTTTTGCAATGTTTGCAGCTGGCAGAGCTTTTGAACAAATTAGAAACTCTGTTGCATACCCAAAACTTAATGTAAAAATAGCAGGTTCACATGCAGGTATTTCTGTTGGTGAAGACGGTGCTTCTCACCAATGTTGTGAAGATATCGCTCTTATGAGAGTAATACCAAACATGGTCGTGCTAAATCCTTGTGACCACTACGAAATGCAAGAAGCAGTGAAAGCTATGATGGCTATAGACGCACCTTGCTACATTCGCTTAGGAAGACTTGCAGTTGAAACAATTAATCATGATGTTAAAGATTATAAGTTTGAACTAGGAAAAGGCATACAGCTTCGTGAAGGAAATGAACTTACTGTTATAGCAACAGGACTTTTAGTTCAAGAAGCTGTAAAAGCAGCGGACAGCCTAAAAGAGCAAGGCATAAATGTAAGAGTTGTAAACATTCACACAATTAAGCCTATAGACAAAGATATAATAATTAAAGCAGCTAAAGAAACTGGCAAAATCATTGTTTGCGAAGAGCACAATGTAATTGGTGGTTTAGGCGACGCAGTTGCATCAGTACTTGCAGAAAATTATCCTGCACCTATAACAAAAATAGGTGTAAATGATGTGTTTGGACACTCAGGTCCTGCAAATGACCTATTAAAGCAATTTGGTCTAAGCGCTGAAAATATAGAAAAAACTGTTAAAGAAGTTTTAGGAAAATAATAAAAAAGAGCCGAAAGGCTCTTTTTTATTTTAGGTGTAGTAGGGAACTAAGTTTATATCTTCTAAGTGAAAAGTTATGGTGAAAATCCTACAGATTTTTTATAAAGCATTTAAATCCACCTCATCTCCTAAATATAACTTTCTTTTTTTAGGTAGAAGAATTTCATCAGTAGTTACTTGGTAAAATTTTGCAAGAGCAATTACCGATTGTATACTAGGTAAAATTCTACCTGTTTCATAATAACTATATGCTGAACGTGTCAAATTAAGTAAATCGGCAATTTGCTGTTGTGTTTTATTATGTTTAATACGTAGTTTTTTTAATCGCTTACATAAATTTTTATCAACCATAATATTCACCTCCAAATTAATTATAGTCAATATATTAAGCATAGTCAATAGATAAACTATGACATAATATCATTGAGGTGATATTATGATAAGTTATAAACCATTTTTTGATACGTTACTAAAGAAAAACTTGACGGAATATTATTTGATATATAAACAGGGGGTGTCATCAAACACTATTCATAGAATGAAACATGGTATGGCAATAAATACAAAGACAATAGAACAGTTTTGTTTTATTTTAAACTGTGAAGTTTCTGATATAATTAAGTATATACCCGATTAAAGAGCCGAAAGGCTCTTTTTTAAATTCTACTCCATATAGGAAAATATACAACTTTTTACAAATTGACTAAAATACAAAAAGATGCTATAATTTCCTAAATATGAAATTAATTGGGAGGGTGATTTTATGGCAACACAAGTTACAAATCATAAGTGTCCGGCGTGTGGCGGGCCAATGCATTTTGATAGCCAAATTGGAAAGTTAAAATGTGATTATTGCGACAGCGTGTTTGAAGTTGCGGAAATTGAAAAAATGTATGCCGAAAAAGAAGAAAAGGCAACAGATGCATTTAATAAAGAGGAAAATACAGAAGATGCTTGGTCCACTGAACATTTAAATACAGATTGGGGAGAAGACGGAGAGCACATGCGTGCATATTCTTGTCCTTCTTGCGGCGCTGAGGTAATTTGCGATGAAACTACAGCGGCTACAAGCTGTGTTTACTGTGGAAATCCAACAGTTATACCTGGTCAATTTTCAGGAGCAATTAAACCTGATTATGTTATTCCGTTTGAAATTGATAAAGAGATGGCAAAAGCGGCGCTTAAAAAGCATTACAAAGGCAAATTTTTGCTACCTAAGTCTTTCTCACAGGAAAATCATATAGAAGAAATTAAGGGCGTTTACGTGCCAGTATGGCTGTTTAATGGTAGTGCTCATGCAGATGTAAGCTACCATGCAACTAGCAGCAGCACAAGAACCTCAGGCGACTACAGAATAACCACAACAAGGCATTTTAATGTGCATAGGGCAGGCACAGTTGAATTTGAAAAAATTCCTGTAGATGGCTCAAGCAAAATGCCTGATGATCATATGGAATCTATAGAGCCTTATGATTATGAAAAACTTAAAGAGTTTTCAACCGCATATATGCCAGGCTTTTTAGCAGATAAATACGATGTTACTATAGAGCACTGCACACCACGTGCGGACCAACGTGCTGTAAACTCTGCTCTTGAAGTTATGAGAAATAGTGTAAAGGGTTATGGCACATGCACAGAAACTTCCAGAGATGTAAAGCTTTTTAGAGGTGATGTAAAATATGCAATGACACCTGTTTGGCTTTTAAGCACAAGATATAAAAACAAACCACATCTATTTGCAATGAACGGGCAAACAGGAAAATTTGTAGGCGATTTGCCTATTTCTTGGGGAAGATTTTGGGGACTTGTGTCCGCAGTAACAGGTGGATTAGCTGCACTTGCAAGCCTTGTTTATCTGTTTTTAATGTAAGGAGGGGGACATATGAAAAATAGAATTTTTACTTTATTTTTAGTCATTTTATTGCCAATTTTTCTA
The DNA here is from genome assembly GCA_964370405.1 of uncultured Eubacteriales bacterium. Classification (GTDB taxonomy): domain Bacteria; phylum Bacillota; class Clostridia; order Oscillospirales; family Acutalibacteraceae; genus SIG603. The sequence goes on from CAYJJB010000020.1 coordinate 18,236, forward strand.
ATATCTACTCCTGTTTTTGCAGATAGTGCAGAAGTTGGCGGATTTATAAGAGATCATTCAGATATCTTTGACGATGAAGTGGAGGCACAGCTTGAAGTTAAGGCAGAAGCACTTTATAACGAACTTGGGATATCTGTATATCTCATAAGTGCAAACGATGCAGATGAAACCACGGTGGATGAAGGGGCAAACCAATATGCGGTTGATAATGGAATTACAATGGATGACACTGCATATATTCTTTACTTTAACACAGCAACTAGGAATTTTATAAGTATTTTTAATGAGCTGTACGTGTCAAAGGCCGCTGTAGAGGTGATGGACATCGAACTTATAAAATTGTGGTCTGATATGAGATATAACGACGGTGCAGGATATTATATCGACACAGTGTCAAGTGTAATTCGTGGCGATTTAGATTTGTCGGTACAAGACACGCAGCCTGATGATATAAAGGCAAGTTATGTTATGGATACAGCGGGACTTTTGTCAGCAGAGCAAGTGGCAACACTAGAAGCAAGAATGTCAGAATTTGCTTTAGAAGAAACTTTTGGAATTTACATACTTACAGTAGATGACTTTACACAGCTTTATGGCTACACAGACCCATGGGATACTGTTACACAGTTTTACTCAGATAAAAACCTTGGTGTAGGTGATGGCAAAGACGGATTTATTTTAATGCTTAGCATGGATGACAGAGATTATGCAAATGCAATCTATGGCGACAAAGCACATGCTATCTTTGATGATGACGCAATGGACAGCGTTATAGACAGCATACTTGATGACTTAGGCGATGATGACTGGTATGGCGCATTTGACCAGTATGTTGACTCTGTAATATACGAATTTGGGCCTGTTGGTGAAATTATTTCGGTTGTGTTTATAACAATAGGTTCGTTTGCAATAGCTTTAATTGTTGGATTTACTTTTAAAGGACAGCTTAAAAGTGTTGCAAAAAAACACTCTGCCTCAGAGTATGTTCCTTTTGGCGGAGTTGACATGATAGCATCAACAGATGTATTTACACATACAACAGAAACACGTACAAAAATTGTAAAAAGCAGCGGCGGAGGCGGCGGAAGCGGCTCTGGAAGAAGCGGCGGCGGTTTCTCAGGCGGAAGCGGCAAATTTTAATTAAATTGTAAAAACAGTCACAAATGGTAGTTAATCATTTGTGACTGTTTCGTTTTATCTGTTTTTGTATTTCTCAACTATTAAATTAGCACATTTATAAATATCGCCACCACCCATAGTGAGGATTAAATCGTTTTCCTGTGCCTTTGACATTACGTAATCTGCAATTTCTTCAAATGAAGAGAAATGGCAGCTTCCCTCAATTTTGTCTTCTAGGTCTTGAGTGCTAATTCCATAAACATTTTCTTCTCTTACCGCTAGAATTTCTGTCATAATTACATGCTCTGGAATAGATAAGGCCTGTGCAAATTCGTCTAAATGGTTATAAGTTCTTGAATAGGTATGAGGCTGAAATATTGCCCATACCTCGTTATATCCCATTTTAGAGGCAGAATTTAGTATGGCAGAAAGTTCTGTAGGGTGATGTGCAAAGTCATCCGCAACGGTCACTCCGTCAAATTTTCCTAAAATTTCAAATCGCCTGTGAACGCCTACAAAGCTTTCAAGCGCTTCTTTTATGTATTTTGGCTCTACACCCATGCTGTGCGCTGTGGCAGCTGCAGCAAGTGCGTTTTCCATATTATGCTCTCCTGGCACCTGTAAATTAATCTCACAAAGCATTACTCCTTTATGGGTTAGAGTAAAAGTTTCGCAAGCGGTGTCCACTGGATTTAATTTTGTAGGGTAATAATCGTTTTTATCAGTTTTGCCAAAGCTTACAAGCGAAGCGTTTGTAAGGCCTGACACAGCTTCTACGGTGTTTTGGTTATCACCGTTATAAATTATCGTGTTACTTGTCTGGCTTGAAAATTGTCTAAAGGATTTAATTATGTTTTCAAGTGTTTTAAAATAATCCAAATGGTCGGCATCAATATTTGTTATAACGCAGATACTTGGGTGAATTTGCAAAAATGTGTCTACATATTCACACGCCTCACACACCATATGTTCTGAATTGCCTATTCGGCTGTTACTGTTAATTGAAGGAAGTTTTCCACCTATAATAGCACTTGGGTCTTTTAAAGCTGTTATTAAAATCTGGGCAATCATTCCTGTTGTAGAGGTCTTTCCGTGTGTACCAGATATTGCTATAGTATTCTCAAATTTTTTCGTAAGCATACCAAGAACTACAGAGCGCTCTAAAGTGGGTATGTTTTGTTCACGTGCGGCAATAAGCTCTGGGTTGTCATCTTTTGCAGCGGCTGTATAAACAACAAGTTCACAATCGCCAATATTTTCTGCACTGTGGCCGATAAATACATTGATATTATTGCTAATAAGTTTTTTTACAGTTTCAGACTCAGATATGTCTGAACCGGTTATTTCATAACCCATTCCTTTTAATATTTCTGCCATAGGGCACATGCCAGATCCACCAATGCCCACAAAGTGTAATTTTTTTACTTTATCTAAAATAGTATTATTCATAATTCTTAACTCCAAATTTTATAGTATCCTATCTATTATATTGCTAAAACGAGAAAAAATAAATACCTTTAAGAAAAAAATATAAAAAATATTATCTGAAATGCAGTTTTAGGCATATAATGTGTTATGCCTATTAAAAATTTTGAAAGGCCTGATAGTAAAGATGAGAATGACATTTGGTATTATTGGAGGAGATAAAAGGCAACTCCACCTTGCAAGCTCACTTATGAAAGATGGGTTTTTGGTATATGTTTGTGGGTTTGAAATGTATGAGCACACATCAAGTTTTAAAGAGTTATCTCTTGAGAGCATTTTTAGAGAATGCGATAGTATAATTTTGCCATTACCTGCGACAAAAGATGGCAAAAATATATTTGCTCCATACAGCAGTAAAGAAATAGCAGTAGATAATAAATTTATAATATCTCTTAAAAATAAAAGCGTATATGGCGGATATATGAGCAGACTGCTTGTGAAAAATTCTTTATGGGACGAAATTGATGTAGGAGATTATTATTTAAGGGAAGAGTTTGCAATAAAAAATGCAGTGCCAACAGCTGAGGGCGCACTGGCAATTGCAATAAATGAATATGAAGGTGTAGTAAGCGGTGCAAAGTGCCTTGTCACAGGATATGGAAGGATAGGGAAGATACTAACTAATTATCTTATGGGAATAGGCGCAAAAGTATGTGTTGCAGCTCGTAAAAATAAAGACTTGGCAATGATTAAAGCGGTGGGGGCAGAGCCTGTTAAGTACAACGACATAGACGGCGATTTTAATATTAATTTAAACACAGTGCCAGATATAGTAATTGATAATAAAGTCATTGCAAAGTTAAATAAAGACTGCATAATAATAGAGCTTGCAAGCTTGCCAGGTGGAGTTGACAGAAAAGCTGCAGGAATAAACAATATAAAGATTATAGATGCACAGTCGCTTCCAGGCAAAGTAGCGCCTAAGTCATCAGGGGAATATGTAAAGGAAACAATTTATAATATGATGGAGGAGTAATCATGTTGAAACTAGGTTTTTCACTATGTGCCTCGTTTTGCTCTTTTGAAACGATTCTTGCTCAAATGGAAGCGCTAAGTAAGATTTATGACATCGTTCCAATAATGTCGGAAAATGCATATGAAACCAGCACAAGATTTGGCAAAGCATGTGACATAAGAAAGAAAATTGAGGACATAACAGGTAAAAATATAATAAGTAGTATAGTAACAGCAGAACCACTGGGTCCTAAGAGAATGGTAGATGTAATGTTAATTGCGCCTTGCACGGGCAATACGGTCGGTAAACTTGCAAATGGCATTACAGACACTACTGTGACAATGGCGGCTAAATCGTGCCTTAGAATAGGCATACCGACGGTTTTGTGTGTAGCAACAAATGATGGACTTGCCGCATCTGCGCAAAATATTGGACGACTTATAAATACGAAAAATATATTTTTTGTTCCAATGCGACAAGACGACCCAATAAAAAAGCCAAGTTCCTTAGTAGCAGATTTTACAAAAATCTCAGAAACTTTGGAAATGGCAATAAAAAAAGAGCAGATAGAACCGGTGTTTTATTAATTGAAGATATAAATAAAAAAATGCGAACGACAAAATTAGTCGCCCGCATTTTTTTATGAAAACTCACTTGAATTAAAATCTTCTGAATATTGTAAACACCAAATTGAAGCCGCACTATACTGAGAAATGTCAATATCCTCAGCAAAATTTAAAATGACATCTTCATCATTATAATCACCAACGATTATCTCAGTTAAAACTACCTCAAAAACAAATTCTCCGTTGTCTGACAATGTTCCAAGAGCTATATATACATCAGGTGCTAGTCCGTCATAGCTAAAATTACTTATTTTTACTGTGTTGTCACTAAGTATCTCAAGAGTTCCAGAAGTGCTGTGCTCACCTGGTTCAAAAACCGCAGTTTTAAGCACACTCGCTCCCTCTTCTTGCAAAGGCTCTTCAGTCGCTTCGGCTTCACCACTTTGAGGTTTACTGTCTACTTGAGAGTCTAACTCGCTTTGAGGCGATTGTGAAGCTTTGCTATTTGTATCTATGTCATCTCCATTTTGTGCACAGGCAGTTAAAAAAATAAACATAACAAATATGACAAAAATTTTGTACATTCAATTAATTCCTTTCGTGAAATTATTTTATGTATATATTATACTATAATTATAAACCATTGTAAATAAATTATATAGAATATTTTAATGGATAAATAGAAAAAACCCGGCTTTTAAAGTCGAGTTTTTTGTAGATTTATTATAAATTATTTAAAAGTCTGCTTTTAATTGAATTTTCATTTACAGAGCCACTTTCACCGATTTGTCTTAATAGATAATTTGGAGTTAAGCTGTATGTCATTGCGGTTTCTCTTGTTATTATTCCTTGTTTATAAAGGTTTGCAAGGCTTGCGTCCATACTTATCATGCCTTCTGATGCAGAAGACTGGATAATAGAATTTATTTGGTGAGTTCTACCGTCACGAATTAGGGTTCGTATTGCATTATTACAGTGCATAACCTCAAACACAGGGTAAAGACGGCCGTCTACAGTAGGGACAAGCTGCTGGCATACAACGCTTTGAAGTACCATAGAAAGTTGCATTTTAATTTGCTCTTGCTGGCTTGGTGGGAAGGTGTCAACAAGTCTGTCAACTGAGTTTGCAGCACCGAGGGTATGAAGAGCTGAAAAGACTAGGTGGCCTGTTTCAGCAGCAGTAAGAGATATGCTTATAGCCTCGTCATCTCTAAGCTCGCCTATAAGAATAACATCAGGGCTTTGGCGAAGTGCCGCTCTTAAAGCCACAGGATAATTTCCTGTGTCTAGTGAAATTTCACGTTGGCTAATTATACTCTTTTTGTGTTGATGCAAATGCTCTATAGGATCTTCAAGAGTAATAATGTGAGAAGCTCTTTCGTTATTTATTTTATCTAGTATACAGGTAAGGGTTGTGGTTTTACCGCTTGAGGAAGAACCTGTTACAAGGACAAGACCTCTTTGTTTATGGGCAAGATCTAAAACACTTTCTGGTATATGCAAATCCTCTGGATTTGGCAAAGAGAATTCAACAACACGAATAACAGCAGCGATAGATCCACGTTGTTTATAGGCATTTACACGAAAACGTGATATACCTCTTAGCGCAAACGAAAAGTCGTCATCTCCACGCTCTGTAAGCCACTTTGTATCTCTGTTTGCAATTTGAAATAGCTGCATAACTAATTCTTCAGCGACATTTGGCATTATTCTTTCGTCATTAAGCGTAACTACTTGACGATTTAATTTATAACTTATGGGACGACCTGCGACGATAAAAATATCAGAGGCATGGTTTTCAACCATTTGTTTTAGCATTGTGGTCATGTTGGGTGTGTTTTGTAAATCCATAATATTAATGCTCCATTCTACCGCTTTGCGGTTTTAATTTATCTATACAAAATTATTCAATATTAACAGAAGTGTCAACAATAGTTTGCCAAGTAAGTTTTTCAAATTGTCCTTCATCAGTAATTCCAATTTTAATATGGATTTGTTTTTTATCGGTAATTGGGACAAAATATTCTACGGTAATCCCGTCAAAACTTGCATCATTTAAAACAGTAAAAGAAGCGTCATTTAACATTTGTTCTAGCTCTTCTTCGCTACTATTTTCATAAATATTTATAAGCTCTGCATATTTTTCCTCTGCAACTAAATCAGCCTGATACTGTGTGCTTACAGAGTCTGCTGCCATTTGTGAAAGCCGTAAATCAGATGTGGCAGAGGAGAGGATGAGCACAGAAAAAACTGTAAGTAAAAGCACTGTAAAAAAGGTAATTAAAGACAAAATTCCTGGGTTTATGGTAAAGCGCTTGTTATTCACTTGGCATCACCTCATCTTCTAAGTACTTTGCAACGCTTATCTCATAAATGAGTGTATCATTTTCATTTGCGCTAATATCTGAGTAAAGCAAATTATTATCGCTAATAGAGTTTGAAATTTTAATATAATAAGTGTTATCACTATCACTTTCCAGCAAGTTCCAATTTTCATCAAAATAAAGCATATATCCGTCATCTGTTTTTAAAGCGCCTGTCTTTGTAATAAAGCTATCAGAGTCTGTAGGATATGCTTTTACATATTCAGCTACTTGCTGTACTTTTATAGTAGCATTTGATAAATCGTGGCTTTTTTTGCTATCTAAATGACCAATGATAAAAAAGTTTAAACAAATTGCAGCTGCCACTGCAAAGAAAAAGCAGTTTACCAAAAGTTCTATAAGAAAGTAGCGCGTCATCTTGTTTTTTTGCTTCATGCGCCCACCTCCGTTTTAGCACATTCTAAAAATATGCTGGTACTGTGAGTAACATTATCGATATCCAGCACTGTAATTTCTAAAAGTCCATCGTCATTCAAATTAAAATCTATTTCATACATAGGCATGATTTTTTGGCCAATATTTGGTATAAGTGTAACATTTTCACTAAGTGTTGCCTCACACAAATAATCATTTTCAATGTATAGCCATGTTTTAATATTATAGTCATTTACAGTTTGCGATAAAACCAAGGCATCCATGCCGTCATAACTATCCACTAAAACTGCATTTGCAGTTTCGTTTTGGCGAATTTTCTCATTTAAGTATAAAACAGAGGTGCGAGTGTTGTAGTTTGTTTGAGAGTCCTCAACATTTGCCCTATATACATCGGCACCTATTACAGTCAAAAACAAAGCACAGAAAGTGTATAAAGAAAATAGTATAATTACAAAAAATATGTCTATAGAATGCCTAGATTTTTTTTCCATTTTCTTTCTTCCTTTCTAAGTAAAATTTTAAAATAAATTTAAGGTGTTGTAACCTGTGGTGTTTCGGTTAATGTGAAAACCGCAATTTCTGGTAAGATATTTGCCGCTATATTTTGGTAATGTACTACATATTTATCATCATAATAAAATCCATAATTTTCTACAAGGTAATTAAGGTCAGGTGGATAAACGCCTTCTAAAGTGTAGCACTGAACAACAGAGCGAGTTAAATTATCCTCAATCATTTGACGTTGTTGATCAAGAACGGTTTGAGATACATTGTTAATGCCCAAATATATTGAGAGTAAAATTCCAATAAACAAAGTAACAGACCAAAATATACCACTTTTTAAAATAGCTTTAAGTCTATTTCTAAATGGGTGAAAACTCATTTGTTATCTCCTTTCTTACATTCCGGAGAGTATTCCAACTAAAGGAAGCATTACAGAAAGCATTACCATTCCCACCATAAGGCACAAGAAAGCTACCAAAGATGGTTCTATAATTGATAAAATTTTCTCTATACGGTCTTGGGTTTCTTTATGGTATTTTTCTGATATAGACATAAACATTTCACCAGAAGCACCGCTTTTAGAGCCAGCTGAAATAAGTCCATTATAAGCTGAATCAAACACTTTTGCCTCAATTAAAGATTTATCTAAACTTTCGCCTTCTTTTAAAGAGTTAAGTGCAAGTTTTAATTTTTGTTTATATTTATTACTGCTTGTGGTAAGCATGGAAAACTCTAAAGCACTTATAATATCTAGTCCGCTTTCAAGTATTAATGACATTGAAAAAGCAAATCTATTTGCGTTTTGTGAAACACAAAGCTTTTTAGTAAGTGGAGATACTTCATAAAGTGAGGACAGCATGTTCTTTCCAAAAGGAGTAAGTCTTATTATAGAGAAGAAAAGAACCAGTGCAACGAAAAATATGAGAAGTCCTAAAGCGTATGTATTTAGAAGTTCACCAACTCCAATTAATGTAGCTGAAACAGAGTTCATAGCAAGTCCAAGTTGAGAAAATACTTGCTCAAAAATTGGCATTACTTGTATTAATAATATAAAGATAACTGCAAAAACCATTCCCGCCATGCATAGTGGGTAAATGACAGAAGAGCGTACAGAGCGAGAGAGTTTATCCTTATCTATATAAAAACTTGCAAGAGATGCACAAACTTCATCCACTCTACCAGTTTGCTCAGATACTTCTATCATGCCAAGGGCATAGTCTGGAAAACAATGTGTATTGTCCATAGCTTGAGATAAAAACATTCCGTCTGATACACTGTTATATAAATATAAGAAAAGTGAATGATTTTTATTTTTCTTATTGTTTTCTGCAATAATTTGCAAACTTTCCCATACAGCTATACCACTTTTTGTAAACAGCGATAACTGCTCAAAAAAGTAGGCAAGCTCCCCTGATTTTAAGGGTTTAAATTTAATATTTTGTGTAGCTTTTGTTATTTGTTCCATAAAATAGACTCCATTCTTAAATCAATAATAGTTAAGAGGATTATAGTTTGCGCCATCGCCAATATATTTAAGTATCTCGGCGGTTCCATTGTTTGAAGAGGTATAGGTTGGGTCCATTCTAACCCAGTTTACACCGTCAAAGTAAATTACTTCATAAATCCAACCTGTTTCAGGTGTGTAAACATTAAGCCATGCATGACTTATGTCGCCTGCCATTCCACGAACCAGTTGAGTTGGAATGTTTTGTGTTCTGAGCATTGTGGTCATCAGAGCCGCATAGTCCCAACAAATGCCTTTTTTTGTTTGTAATGTCTGGTCTATGTTTGATGCCTTAATTGTTCCTGCATTGTCTGCAAGTTCATAGTCATAACTTATATTTTTTACAACATAATCAAATACTGCATTAATTACATCTAAATCATTGTTTGCACTTTTTGCAAGTTCGCTTGCAAGTGAAATAGCTTCTGTGTTTTCGTTAAAATTTACATAAGTGTTAGCGTATAAGAAAGGATAAAACTCATTTTCTAAAGTTACGGATATAGCATGGGCGTCCGCTTCTGCATAACTTGTGCCCTCAATATTTTCCATTATTTTAATGGTATAAGAGCCATCACCCCTCGAAAGTGGAAAAGTTTGGTACTCTCCATCGAGATTCAAATCATAGTTATACGGGCTTTCAGAGCCATAAATTATTTGAACTTTAACCTTTTGGTTAGTTCCGTTATATTTAATCATCACATAACCTTTATTTGCGTTTGAAACGTCCATGGTACTGACATTTCCATCTATAACATTCACACCATCAGCAGATGGCACTAAAACTATCGGAGTAGAATCACGTGTACCAACAGTATCGCCACCTGAGGAGGAACTTTGTCCGCCGCTTGTAGAAGGTGAGCCTGTGCTACCAGCGCTTGTAGATGCTCCGTTTATAGATGAATTACAACCTGTAATAAAAACACAAATAGAAAGAAAAATGGATAATATTGCCATTTTTTTACACTTCATTAAAAGCTTCCCTTTCAAAACTTGCACTTATAATTATATATGTACTATTTTATCACATGTGTGATTAAAAATCAAATAATTTTACTATTAAATCTTTAATAATTTAGAGTTAAGAATGTAAAATTGAGAATTGAAGTGTATGCACGCATTTTTGATTATAAAATGACAAAACCGTCGGATACGGTGTAGGGGGTACAATCGTACCATATAATCAAAAAATCCGCAGGATTTTCACCACCACTCTCAACTAAATAAAAAATCCACCCGAAGGTGGATTTTTCTAAAAATTCTTATTTAACAGCTTCGTAAACTGAAACTGCGCAAGCAACTGTTGCACCTACCATTG
>CAYJJB010000021.1:0-28069 GCA_964370405.1 uncultured Eubacteriales bacterium
AGAGTTATGAAAGAGGCGAGAAACTTGTAGTGGAGATTAGTACACAGGAAGAACTTAGTTTATCGGCATTTAAAGTAGAGATTAAATATGATGTAGATGATTTGGAGTTTTTAGAAGCCTCAGCTTCTGGTGATGTGTTTTTTGATGAACATGATACATCAGGAAAGACGCTAGCTGTGTATGCGCTTAAAGAAGATGAAATAATAAGTGGAAATATTTGTGAGTTTTATTATGAAATTGACGAAGATTTAATTAGCAATTCAATAAATATTGAAATTATAGTTTCTGACATGGTAACACAGGATTCACAGCAAATTGATGTGAAGTTTGTAGAACATGCAACTGCTACAATAATTCCAAGAGATTCAGAAGATGCAAAGATATTAAGTCTTGTACCGTCAAGTGGTTCGCTTTCTCCGAGTTTTAATACAGATACTCTATACTACAGTATAGCAGTACCGTATAGTGTTAATGAAATGGAATTTGATATTGAGGTGTCAAGTCATGCAAAATACTCTATAAATCGTAAAAACTTGGGAAGCGGAGGAAGTACTACTACATTTAAGATAGTAGTAACAGCACAGGACGATGTCACTAAGAGTGAATATCTTATTGATGTAAGTAGAGGAGAGTATAATCCGTCAAATCCAGATGACAATCAAACTGAAGATGGTTCTAGTAGCATGGAAATGCCGGTAATTTTATCGCTTGCACCAAGCGTGGGACAGTTTAATGAAGAATTTTCACCTGATATTTATGAATACACAATGCAGGTACCGTATGAAGTTTCAAGCATGAGCTTTACTTATCTTGTAGATAATGACGTTGATGTAAGCATTAATAGAAAGAATTTAGGCAGTGGTGGCAGTACTGAAGATTTTATAATCACAGCAAGGCTTGGTGATGAAAAAGTTCAGTATACAGTGCTGGTTACAAGAGGCGAATATGTAAGGGGAAGTTCGTCAAGCACAAAAGGTGATGATGGGGAAAACAAAGATGATGATGACAGTACAATAAAAGAAGGCAAAACTGATGATGTTACAGTTGAAAATGCAGAGGGCACACAAGGTGCTTTAGAAAATAGAGAAGATATAGAAGCCGGTTCAGCGCAACTGGTACTAAATAATTCTGACGATGGGGATATAATTTTAATTATAGTTGTAATATGTACGGGTCTTGTAGTTATAATATCTATGGTATTACTTCAAATATCAAATAGGAATTTAATACTGAGGTATAAAAAAACAAAACAAGATAACACAAAATAAAAAAATGGTTATAGCAAATTTGCTATAACCATTTTTTATTAGTTTAAGCTGTTTCCTTTTTTTGTAGTAAAACAGCAACTATAATAATTGCACCTTTAAATGCCTCACGTAAAAATGGAGGAACACCAATAAGGTTTAATAGATTGTTCATTACGACTATAATTAAAAAACCTAAAACAGTCCCTACAACAGAACCTTTACCGCCTGACATGCTTGTGCCGCCAACAATAACCGCTGCTATGGCATCAAGCTCATATCCGCTTCCTGCGCTTGCGTAGTCCATAGAGCCTATTCTTGAAACAGAAATTATAGCAGACACTGAACATAAAAGACCAATTAAAGAATAAATTTTAAGTTTAACAGATTTAATGTTAACGCCCGATAGTATAGCTGCTTTTTCATTAGAACCTACAGCATATACATGTCGACCAAAAACAGTTTTCTTTGAAATTATATGAAGTATAAATGCCGCAACGCCAAAGTATAAAATTGGCAAAATTGTTTCGCCACCAATTTGAAAATTTGCAATTTGCAAAAATTCTGATGGAACTTTTGGAGAAGGTCCTTGCATAAAATACTGAGTTACGCTTCTAAAAATATTTAATGTACCCAAAGTTGCAATGAATGGTGGCAGCTTACCCCAGGTTATGAAAGCGCCATTTAAAAATCCAAGTGCAGCACCTATTAGTAATGAGGCAAGAATTGCCATAACAAAAACAAGAGGGTAGGGTATGCCTAAATTCATAAATATGCCACCGGTGTCAACCATTAGCATGGTTACAGCACCAACTGTAACGAAAGTAGAACCTACAGCAAGGTCAATACCGCCAGAAATAATTACAAAAGTCATGCCAAGGGCAATAATGCCGACAGATACATTGTTTCTTACAAGGTTTAGCCAGTTTTTATACCAAAGCTGAAACCACTCGCCAAAGCTTTCAAAGTCAAAACCTAGGGCTAAAGTTTGGGCAATTATAAGTAAAAACAGAACCAAGCCTATACTGAGTAAAGAATTTTTTTTCCAGGTTTTAATAAACCAGTTTTGATTTTTAATTTGTTCCATGTTCGCCTCCAAAATTTTTGCTACCTGTAGCATAGCTCATAATAATTTGTTCACTCATCTCATCGCTTGTGAGCTCACCATTAATTTTTCCGTGAAACATAATAAAGCTTCTGTCGCAAATTTTAATAATTTCAGATGCCTCACTTGATAGGATAATAATGCCGACACCACTCTCAGAAAGTTTTAAAATTATATCATATATCTCTTCTTTTGCACCAACATCAACGCCTTGCGTTGGATTGTCAAACACTATAACAGAAGGATTAGAGTCAAGCCATTTGGCAAGCATAACTTTTTGTTGATTTCCTCCAGAAAGACTTGTGATTAAATCATCAATACTTCCCATTTTTATTGAGAGTTCATTTGAATATTTGTTAAAATTCTCACTTTGGAAATTGGTATTTATAAGAAGATTTTTTACATAGTTTTTAAGGGTTACAATAGTTCCATTTTCCAGTATGCTAAGATCTTTAATTATGGCATTTTCCTTGCGGTTTCTAGGTACATAGCCTATGCCTTGCTTTAATGCAACCGATGGTGACTTCATTTTAACCACTTCACCAGATACGACTATATCGCCTTTGTAATTTGGGTTGCAGCCAAATACAGTTTGGAAAAGTTCGCTTCTTCCGTCACCTAAAAGCCCTGTAAAACCTAAAATTTCACCTTTTTTTAGGGTGAAGTTAATATTTTTAAATTTATCTTCAAAAGATAAATCTACGCACTTTAAAACTTCATCGCCAAGTTTTATTGTTCTTGAAAGTTTTTCATTTCGTACTTCGTGGCCTACCATATATGTTGCAAGTTCATGAGGGTTTGTGTCAGAAACGCTACCGCTTGCAACCATTACACCGTCACGTAAAACAGTATAATTTGTGCAAATTTCCATTACTTCTTTTAGTTTGTGAGAGATAAATATAATTGATACACCACGGTCTTTTAGCGTATTCATCATGTTAAAAACTCGTTTAATTTCAGGCTCTGTAAGAGATGTGGTGGGCTCGTCCATAATGATTATTGAGGCATTCATAAGTAGAGCTCTTGAAATTTCAACTATTTGCTTATAAGACGCATCAAGCTGTCCGACCATTTCTTTAGGATCTAAATTAATATCTAGTGTTTTAAAAATTTTAGCAGTGTTTTCAATCATGGTTTTGGCATCTAAAAACCTGCCTTTTTTTATTTCACGACCTATGTACATATTTTCGTAAATTGCAAGGTCATTAATTAAATTAAGCTCTTGATGAATAAATGCAATACCTTTGTTTAGTGAGTCAATAGGTTTTGCAAAATGCACTTTTGTGCCATCTAATAAAATCTCACCGCTATCTGCACTTATTACACCGCCTAAAATATTCATAAGCGTGGATTTACCTGCACCGTTTTCTCCAAGGAGTGCACAAATTTCACCTTCTTTTAAACTGAAGTCTACTTCCTTTAGAACATTGTTTGCACCAAAGGATTTTGTTATTCCTTGCATTTTAAGTTCCATACAACTCCTCCTTCCTAAAAAAAGGGCTATGACGAATATCGCCATAGCCCAGATACTCTTTTTATATTATATTAGTATGGTGAGTTTTCGTCAAGGAAATCTTGATAATTATCTCTGTCAACTATAGTTGTTGGGATAATTTTAACTTCTTCAACTGTTTCGCCATTTAATATATCAACTGCCATGTCAACAGCATCTTTAACCATTGCTGGGCTGTATAGAGCTGATTGAATCCAAATCTCTTCGTTTTCAGGCATCATGTTGAAATACTCTTGCATTCCGCCGCCGCCTGTTACAACTTTGATGTCAGTTCTGCCAGCTTCTGAAATAGCTTGTAGAACACCTACTGATGTTTCATCATCCATAGAGTAAACAGCATCAATTTCTGGGTTAGCTGTTAGAATATCAGCAAAGTCTGATAGACCGTCTTCACGAGTGAACTGTGTAGCATAAGTGATTATTTCCATATCAGGAGCGATTTCAGCCATTGTATCAACAAAGCCTTTTTCACGAAGTTCTGATACTGAACCCGCTGATGGTACGTTTAGTACAACAACTGTGCCTTCTGTGCCGATTTTTTCTACGATGTAGTTAGCACCTTGAACGCCCATGTCTTCGTTATCGCCTGAAACTCTGTAAACGCCTTCTGCATCAATAGCTATGTCAAAGTTAACAACAGTTATACCTTCGTCAATAGCTTGTTGGATTGGCACTTCCATACCTTCCCATTGTGGGAAAGCAACGATAGCATTAGCACCCCAAGTTTTAAGGTCATCAAGTTGTGCTGTCATTTCTTCTGCGTTTGAGCTTGTTGAAACTTGGTAATCGATACCTAGTTCAATGCACTGTGCTTCAGCATGGTATGCAACAGCTGCAACCCAACCGTGAGTTACCGCAGGAGCAAGGATACCAATTTTCATGTCTGTTGCAGGCTCTGACTCTGATTCTGATTCAGGCTCTGACGCTGGTTCTGATGTGCTTGCTTGGCTTTCTGAAGGTGTTGAGCTGCCTGTATCTGTGTTTGAACAAGATACAAAGCTGAAAACTACCATCGTAGCTACAAGCATAAGTGATAATATTTTTTTCATATATTTCTCCTCTCAGCCACTAAAAAATTTAAATTATGTTAAGTGACTCTTTCGGTGGTATTATAACAAGCTTAATAGAAAAAAGCAAGTGTTTTTTCTATTAAATTTTATTTAGTCTTAACAAAGTCTTAATAATTAATTTATGAAATATGTTTGTAATTGTTTTTTAATATTTAAACTTCAAAGTTTACAGCTTTGTCACCGTCTTTGTGCTCGCCAAATTTATAGTCATTTCCTGGAAGTACAGCATTTAAAATAATACCTACAATTGAAGCTACAGCAAGACCTGAAAGGCTGATTGTAATTTCGCCCACTGTAAATATTATTGCACCTATAGAGCTAAAGCGAATACCAATTGCTAAAACAAGTATTAAAGCAGCTATAATAACATTGCGACTTTTTGTAAAGTCAACTTGATTTTCAACAATGTTTCTAACACCTACAGCGGATATCATACCGTATAAAACAAGGCTTACACCGCCAATAGTTGCAGTTGGAAGAGAAACGATAAGTGCTGCAAATTTTGGTGAGAAAGAAAGAAGCATGCTAAATACAGCAGCAATTCTTATAACTTTTGGGTCAAATACTTTAGAAAGCGCTAAAACACCTGTGTTTTCACCGTAAGTGGTATTTGCAGGAGCACCGAAAAGTGCAGCTAAAGTAGTTGCAACACCATCACCTAAAGTAGTTCTGTGAAGACCTGGGTCTTCTAAGTAATTTTTGCCTGTTGTAGAGCTTATAGCGCACATATCGCCAATATGCTCCATCATAGTTGCAAGTGTTATAGGCATAATAGTGATTATTGCAGAAATTAGCATTGAAGCATCAAAGTCAGCACCAAAAATTGAAAATGCAGTTTGCTCAAATGTAAATGGTAGCCCAATCCAGCCAGCATTATTCCAGTTTGTCATAAATGTAGCTTGTGATGCAGGATCAATAATCATTGAAAGTAGATAGCTTACAACAACACCTAATAATATAGGTATAATTTTAAGCATGCCCTTGCCCCAAATGTTAAAGCAAATTACTATAACAACCGCGCTAAGTGCTACCCACCAGTTAGCAGTTGCACTGTCAATTGCAACAGGGGATAGGGTAAGTCCAATAGCCACAATGATAGGGCCTGTTACTATTGGAGGGAAAAACTTCATAACCTTTTGTGTGCCGAAAACTTTAATTAGAGCCGCAAGTACAAAGTATATAAGACCAGCAACAGCTACACCAAAGCTTGAATAAGTAAGAGGGATTTCTTGCCCTGCAGCGGTAGTTAGGCCGTAAGCACCTAAAAATGCGAACGAACTTCCTAAAAATGCAGGAACTTTAAGTTTTGTTATAAAATGGAATAAAAGTGTGCCAAGACCTGCAAAAAGCAGAGTTGCGCTAACAGAAAGTCCTGTTATAGCAGGCACAAGTACGGTAGCACCAAACATGGCAAATAAATGTTGGATACCCAAAACTAACATTTTTGGTCTGCCTAGAGCTCTGGCGTCGTAAATTGCATCGTGATTATCTTTTTGTTTTTTACTCATAAATAATACTGTGTTAAATTAAAACACAGCAATACCCACCTTTCAAATATAATTTTTTTACATTTTAACATATTGTTCATAAAATAGCAATAAAAAATTTTTATTAAACTACTACTTTTGACGTTTTTGTCATATAAAAATGCGATTTTGTTATAGATAAGTCATAACTAATATGTTATAAATTAAGCAGTGGAAAAAACTCACGAAAGAGAGGCGTAAATAAACGTGAAAGAAGAAGATAAAATAAAAAAAGGAATACTTTTCAGTCCAGCAGATCCTCAGTTAAAAGCGATAAAACTTAAAACGCATAATTTGAATTTGGATTTTAACAGGCTTTATGAAGATCAAGTGGAAGAAAGAACAAAGATATTAAATGAAATACTGGGTGAATTGGGAGAGGGAAGCTTTTTACAAGGGCCTATTACATTTCATTATGGAGTGCATACAAAAATAGGTAAAAGCTGTTTTATCAATTTTAATTTTACGGTTCAAGATGATGCAGAGGTCACTATTGGCGACGACTGCAACTTTGGCCCTAACGTGACAATTGTGACACCTGTGCATCCAATGCTGGCAAATGAAAGAAAACTTATGCTTGATAAAGATGGGAATAAAAAACATCTTTGTTATGCAAAGCCTGTGAAAATTGGCAAAGACTGCTGGTTTGGCGCAAACGTTGTAATTTGTCCTGGAGTAACTATTGGTAATAACTGTGTAATAGGGGCCGGGAGTGTGGTGGTAAAAGATATACCAGATAATGTATTCGCCGCAGGAAATCCTTGTAAAGTTATTAGAGAGATAAATGAAAAAGACAGCATGGTATATAAGCCTGAAATATTAGCAGATAATAGTGTGATATAAATAAAAATAGGAGGGAAATATTATGAAAAAGAATGCGCTTTCACTTCATAGTACAGTGGTAGGTAGGGCAAACCTTACAACCTATATCAAAGCGGCAAAGGAAGCAGGTTTTGACTGTATAGAACCCACAAAAACACAAATTAATTACTTTTTAGATGCAGGAAACAGTGCAGATGATGTTAAAAAACTGTTGGGTGATTTGAAAATTTCATCAGTAGGTTGGCTTTCTGATATTGAAAGACAGGGTTATGAATTTGTTTCAATGATGAAAGAGGCTGAAAAATTGTTTGAAGTCGCAGCGTCAATAGGAAGCGAAGCTGTTGAGGTGATAAATGGGCCTGTAGATTGGCATGGGGTAGATGCATATCGACGTGGTATCCCTTATAACGGATATATGGGTTTACAAGGACTTCCTAAAGCAGAGCAAGAAGAATTGACGGTTAAAAATTTAAAGGCTTTGTCAAATTTAGCTAAGCAATATGGAATTACTTTGTTTTTTGAACCGCTTTGCTGGACTCCAATACCGTCATTAAAAGAAGGTATTCCAATTGTTGAAAGAGTGGGTGCCGACAATTTGAAAGTGGTAATAGATTTTTATCACAACTACATAGCAGGCTTAACACCTGATTTTATTTCAAAAATTGATAAAAATATTGTTTTAGGTACACATATTTGTAATTCAAGAACAAGAGATGGAAATGTACCATGCGAAGAAATATACCGTGATGTAGCATTTTATGAAGGCGCTATAGATGTAAAAGAGTGGACAGCTGCAGTTAAAGCAACAGGTTTTGATGGTTGGTGGGCATATGAAACTTTCTCTAAAAAGGAAATAGAGGAAGAGGTTTACAGTTTTACAAAATATGTTCATGCTCAGATGAAAAAACTGGTGCTTTCTTAATTTAAGTATTAGGGTAAAACCATTACCAAATCATAATAAAAGAACTTGGCTATCGTATATATATGGTAGTCAAGTTCTTTTGTTTTGACAAAAAAATAGCGCCACGGCGAACCGTGACGCTAAATTATTAAGATGTAAGAATATCGTGTGCTTCTTTTAGTCTTGCAGGGATGTCAAATTTTTGTGGACACATTTTTGAACATTTTCCGCAGTTTATGCAGTTTGTAAAGTCTTTACCTGCTTGGGTCATCATAAGGTTGTAAAGCCATTTTTGTCCTGGGGTTTTTGCGTAGTCATTCCATACTTTAAATATTGTAGGAATGTCAACATTTTTTGGACATGGCATACAGTAACCACATGCTGTGCACTCGATGTTTACAAAACTTTCCCAAGCTTCACGTGCTTTATCATAAAGCGCTTCTTCTTCATCACTTAATATATTGCACTCAGCTTTTTCAAAGATTCTTAGGTTTTCATCAAGTTGCTCCATAGTTGAAACACCGCTTAATATAACTGTAACCTCAGGTTGGTTATATAGCCACATGAAAGACTTTTCAGCGTTTGATACATCTTTTTTCCAGTCGCCAAAAGCATCTTCAACTTTTTTAGGTACATCGGTAGATAGCATGCCGCCATGAAGAGATTCCATAGAAACCACAGGAATACCTTTTGCTGATGCATAATGTAGGCCTTTATAACCTGCTTGATAATATTTATCGTAGTAGTTATATTGAATCATTGCAAGATCCCATTTGAAATAGTCTAAAACCATTTCAAAATGCTCGTATCTTTCGTGCATTGACACTGCTATATAGCTAATTTTGCCCTCTTTTTTTAGTTTAGATACAAAATCAAGAGCGTTGTGTTTTACAACTCTTTCCCAGTTTGACATATATAGATTATGTAAGAAATAAACATCTATATGCTCAACTTGTAGTCTTGTGACTTCTTCTTCATAAAGTTTTTGTAAATCTTCTTCAGAATTTACAAGGTTCATAGGAAGTTTTGTTGCAAGTATAACTTTTTCTCTGTAGCCGTCTTTTAAAGCTTTACCTACAACTACTTCACTGCCAGGGTATAGATATGCTGTATCAATATAGTTTACACCATTATCTATAGCTTTTCTTATAAGGGCAATGGCTTCTACCTCGTCAATAATTTCTTCGCCTTTTTCATTTGTCGTTTTAGGTAAACGCATACAACCAAGGCCGAAACGAGAAACTTTTTTACCGTCTAGTTTAAAATCAACGTATTGCATGTTTCTTTCCTCCAAAATAATATGAATATATTGTTGCGTTAGCAACTAATTAGTATATTATCATAAAATGGTTTCATATGCAACTATTATTTGACAAATTAACTTTTAAAGTATATAATGTGTATAATATATTAACATGTAGGGATTAATGGTGTTTTTCTTACAGAGAGAAAAGCGTTTGTTGAGAGCTTTTTAAGGCAAAAATTCACCTGTGCCGTCCCTTGTTTTAGTAATAAAACACGTATTTTACGGCATCTTTTATGAAAGTAAAAGCGTAGACCTGCGTTAAGGGGTTACAAGTGGCATAATTTATGCAATTTGGGTGGTACCGCGGATTTCTTCGTCCCATAATGTTGGGGGAGAAGTCTATTTTTTTATCATTTTTTAGTCTTTTATTATTTTACTTTAATTTTGAAATGGAGAGTTAGTTATGAAAAAGATGGGACTCAATGAGTTAAGAGAAAAATTTCTGAGGTTTTTTGAAAGCAAAGAGCATTTAAGGCTTAAAAGCTTCTCTTTAGTGCCTGATGGCGATAAGAGTTTGCTTTTAATAAACTCAGGCATGGCGCCTATGAAAAAATATTTTACAGGGGAAGTAACACCGCCTAGAAAACGTGTTGCAACCTGCCAAAAATGTATTAGAACACCAGACATAGAAAGAGTTGGAATTACAGCAAGACACGGAACTTATTTTGAAATGCTAGGCAACTTTTCTTTCGGTGATTATTTTAAAGTAGAAGCTTGTAACTGGGCTTGGGAGTTTTTTACAAAAGAACTTGAAATTCCTGTGGATAAACTTCACTGCTCTGTGTATGTAGATGACAATGAAGCTTATGATATATGGACAAAAGAGATAGGTGTTGACCCGTCGCATATGCATAGACTGGGTAAAGAAGACAATTTTTGGGAGCACGGTGCAGGCCCATGCGGACCTTGCTCTGAAATCCACTTTGATAGAGGAGAAGAGAACGGTTGTGGCTCACCGGACTGTAAAGTAGGCTGTGAGTGCGACAGGTTTATGGAAGTGTGGAATCTTGTATTCACTCAGTTTAACAGTGATGGCAAAGGAAACTACACACCACTTGAAAACCCAAATATTGATACAGGAATGGGTCTTGAAAGACTAGCATGCGTTATGCAAGATGTTGACAACCTTTTCTTAGTTGATACAATGCAAGACATAATGAAGCATATTTCAAAAGTGTCAGGTGTAAACTATGGTGACGGTGAGAAAACAGATGTATCTTTAAGAGTTATTACAGACCATATAAGAAGCACAGTGTTTATGATGGGTGATGGCGTAAGACCATCAAGTGAAGGAAGAGGCTATGTATTAAGGCGTCTGCTTCGTCGTGCTGCAAGACATGGCAAGTTACTCGGTGTAAACGAGCCGTTTTTATCACAAATTGCAAAAACAGTTGTAGAGTGCAATAAAAATTCATATCCTGAACTTATGGAAAAAATGGATATGATTACAAAGCTCATAGATTTTGAGGAAGAGAATTTCCACAAAACAATAGACCAAGGTTTATCACTGCTTTCAAATCTTATTGATCAAGCAAAAAATGGTGTGTTATCGGGAGATCATGCTTTTAAACTTAACGACACATACGGATTTCCAATTGATCTTACAAAAGAAATTTTAAGTGAAAGAGGAATAAGTGTTGATGAGGACAGATTTAGAGCACTTTTGATGGAGCAAAGAGAACGTGCTAGAAATGCTAGAAAAAATGCAGGAGCAGATGCATGGAAAGGCTCATCAGAGCTTTTTGACGGTATAGAAGCAACTAAATTTGTCGGCTATGAAACACTTAAATGTGATGCGAAAATTTTAGCAATTGTAAAAAATAATGAACTTGTAAAAGAGGCTTATCTTGATGATGAGATTGCAGTTGTGCTTGATACCACATCGTTTTATGCAGAAAGTGGTGGTCAAATTGGCGATAGCGGAGTCATTGAGGGAGAAACATTTAATATTGATGTAAGTGTTACCACAAAAAATGTAGATGGAATTTATATTCATACTGCAGTTGTGGAAAAAGGCGAGGTTAAAGTTGGTGACACAGTTAAAACAGCAGTTAATATTATAAAAAGGCGAGCAGTAATGAGAAATCATACAGCAGCTCATATATTACAGGCAGCACTAAAAAAAGTCCTTGGAAACCATGTTGAACAGGCGGGTCAGCTTGTTGATGATAAACGTATGCGTTTTGACTTTACTCATTTTTCAGCACTTGACGATATACAAATTGCTGCGGTTGAAGCCTTAGTTAATGCACAAATACTTTCTGATATAAATGTTCAATGTGAAGAAATGACTATAGAAGAAGCAAGAAAAAAAGGTGCGATTGCATTGTTTGGTGAAAAATACGGAGATCTTGTAAGAGTAGTGAGCGTAGGCGAATTTTCAAAAGAGTTCTGTGGTGGAACACATGTTGAAAATACAGGAAAGCTAGGTTTGTTTAAAATCTTGGCAGAGTCTTCTGTTGCTTCTGGTGTAAGAAGAATTGAAGCTGTTACAGGAATGGGCGTTTTAAAATTAATTAAGGACACAAATGTTATATTAAAAGAAACTGCTTCTGTGATAAAAGCACAAAATATTTCTGACCTTCCAAACAAAGCTAAGCAAGTTGTTTCAGACCTTAAAAAAGTTGAAACTGAGCTTAAAAATCTTAATGAAAAAATAAGCAAAAAGGATATTGCATCTGTTTTTGAAAATGCGGTTGAGGTAAACGGAGTTAAAATTGTGTCAGCAATTGTAAACTCTGCAGACGCTAATTCGCTAAAAAACATGTGTGACAGCGTTAAAGATAGAGGCAACACAACAGATACTGCTATTGTTGGTGTATTCATAGGTATTATGGGTGAAAAGGCAAGCATTGCAGTAAGTTGTAGCAAACTTGCTATGGAAAAAGGTCTTAAAGCCGGCCTTATAGCAAAAGAAGTTGCACAAGTAACTGGCGGAAACGGTGGAGGAAAACCTGATTTTGCCATGGCTGGAGCTAAAGATATCACAAAACTTGATGAGGCAGTGCATGCACTACCAAAAATTGTTGAAAAAATGATATAAAGAGGTACTTGAAAATGGACTGTATTTTTTGTAAAATAGTAAGTGGAGATATTCCGTCTAAAAAAGTCTATGAAGATGAAGATATATTTGCCTTTTATGACATATCACCACAGGCTAAAACGCATGTTTTAATAATTCCTAAAATGCACATAGATAGTGCAGCGGATATAAATGAAGCAAATAGTTTTTTAGTTGCTAAAATATTTGAAACTGCTTCAAAACTTGCAAGCGAGTTAAAGCTTGACAGTGGTTTTAGAATAGTTACAAATTCTGGTGAAGATGGAGCACAAAGTGTAAAGCATTTGCATTTTCACCTTTTAGGTGGCGAGAAACTGTCGGGTAAAATGGGTTAAGGAGAAAGAAAATGAGCGAGTTTTATAAAATTACGATAGCTGGGGTGGAAAGAGATTTGCCGATATGCCCTATAAATGACAAACTTGATATTGCAGGATTTGTAATGTTTTCAGACGTTGAAATTACAGAGGCAGTATCAAAAGCACTGGTAGAAAAGTGCCCTGAACATGACATAGTTGTGACAGCAGAATCAAAAGGAATACCTCTTGCATATGAAATGGCAAGAATTGGTTGCAGAGATTATGTTGTTGCAAGAAAAGGTATCAAAGCGTACATGCAAAATCCAATAAGCGTTAAAGTAAATTCAATTACAACAGCTACAGAACAAACTTTATATTTTTCACAAGCTGATTGTGAAAATCTAAAAGGAAAAAGAGTTTTAATTGTTGATGATGTAATAAGCACAGGTGAAAGCCTTGTTGCTATTGAAAAACTTTTAGAACAAACTGAGGCGGTAATTGTTGGCAAGGCTTGTGTTTTAGCTGAGGGTGATGCCAAAGACAGAGATGATATTATATATTTAGAGCCTTTACCGTTATTTTTCAAATAAGATGATGTGAGGATAAGATTATGAAGCGACCATTTGCCTATTTAGGATTTTCCTATGCACTGTGGCTTTTGGTCGCCTTTTTTCTGCCTGAAACATTTTATGTTTATTTAATTTCTTTTGCTGTACTTGTAGCCTTAGTTTTATCGTATTTTGTGTTTATAAGAAAAAATGTAGTGTGTCGGTATTTTCTCATATCTTCATGCTCACTTATAATTTGTATGACTATGCTTTATATAAATTCAAACACTATTATAAAAGCTGTGAGAACTTTATCAGAAAATGAATATACTGCAAGCGGTGAAATAACGGAAGTTTTGCCAAAAGACGGCAATGTAAGTGCGTTGAAAATTAGCGTGGACAAGGTTTTAAATCAAGAAAATGAAGAAGTATACATAAGTGATATAAATGTTGTGCTATATACATTTGAAGAAAATACAGCAAAAAATTATGATGAAATTAGCTTTACAGCAGACTTTTATGAGTATGAAGATAAAATTGGTTTAAGCAGTGCAAAAACTAAATATGCACAAGGTATTCATATGTATGCATTTGAAAGTGCTGAAGAAAAAATGCAAATCAAGCAGGGTGAAAGTAAGCCGATTTTTTATTTTATGAATGAAATAAAAGCTTATTTTGAAAATGTGCTTGATGAAAATATTTCAAAAGAAAATGTAGATGTTCTTTCATCGATGCTTTTAGGAAATAGGGAAGATGTGGATTTTGAAACCAATACCCTTTATAGTTTAATAGGTGTAAGCCATGTGTTAGTTGTATCGGGTATGCATATTGCGATTTTAAGTTTTGCGCTAACATTTGTACTAGATAAATTTATTAAAAATAAAAAGATATTATATTCTATCGTGATTTTATTTATTCTATTTTATATGGCAATTTGCGGTTTTGGGTTTAGTGTGGTGAGAAGCGGAATTATGCTCATTTTGATGTGCATTGCTCAAATGATAGGAGCTGACGTTGACGGGCTTAACTCGCTTGGCATAGCGTGTTTTCTTATTTGTTTTATTAATCCATACGCTATACTTGATTTGGGGTTTATTTTATCCCTTTCGGCAACGCTTGGCATTATATTAGTATATGGTAAACTGATATTAAAAAGAAATGAGCTAATTAAATTTAAAAATAAATTTGTAAAAGCGGTATATAATGCGGTAAGTGGTGTGTTTTTAATATCATTTAGTGCAAATTTATTTACTATGCCAATTATTTTATTATTTTTTAATTCGGCAAATTTATTTGGATTTATAAATTCCGCAATTTTATCGCCACTTTTTTCTGTTGTAATTATAATGGGATTCATACTTATTGTTTTATCTGCCTTACCGTTTTCTATTGTTTTGGGTAGACTCATAGATGTATATCTTGATTTTTTGACATGGGTTATTTATGAAATCTCGAATTTGCAAATTCTTACACCAAGTTTCTCAGATGAAATAAGCACTACTTTATTTACAGGCACTGTAATAGTATTATTTGTGTATTTTATTACTAAGAAAATAAAGTACAAGACCCTCGTCACAGCGCTATCACTTGTAATGATTTATTCAGTGGCAATTTTAAGTAATATTGTGGCAAACGATGGCCTTGTAAAACTTTTATATATGCCAACAAGTAGCAAGCCATTTGTTGCACTAGTTTTTAATAATGAGGCGGCAGTTATATCAAGTGGCGACTCTGGTTATTCAGATGTAGCATATTTCATGAAAGATTTAGGCGTGAGGAAAGTTTCATATTTGCAGATTTTAGACCCAAGCACAAAAGAGCGTCAAACGATTGATGAGATAGGAAAAATGTTTGAGGTAGATGATGTAGTCTATGATAGAATGTCAAGTAAGACTTTTTATCCTTTTGATGACAATGAGATATCTATAGTTTTTTACGAAGACAGTTTTAATACATATGTAGAGATTTATGACAGCAAAATTGTGCTTGAAGGAATTGCAGGTGAAAATATTAGTGCGGACATTGCTTTTTTAAGTAGTGCAGACAGTATGAGCAGTTCAGCACTTAATGTGCTTTCGTATCACAGCTTTCCAAAAGGAGTAGGGAGCGGAAACTATATAATTTCGGGCGATGATAGATATATATTTACCTTTGATAAGGATAATACAGTGAAGATAAGGAGTGAGAGCAGTGGATGAACAAGGTATAAAAAAACATATTGCAAAGGGCGAACTTTTGCCTTTATATTTTTTTATTGGAGAGGAAAAACTTTTACTTAAAAAATATTTGCAGAGATTCTTAAAAGTTGCAGTACCAGAAAATTTTACAGACTTTAATTTTAATGAGTTTAGAAGTGATGCAAGTGTTGATGAAATTGCAGATGCAGCTTTGGCACTTCCTTTTATGGCAGAGCATAAATGCGTGTTGGTATCTGACTATGTTCTCGATGAAAAGTCAGCACAAGACAGAGATAAGTTTGAAGAGCTTTTGACAATTTTGCCAGATACAACGGTGTTAGTGTTTTATTATCCTACCGCAAATGTGAAAAGTTTTTCAAAATATAAAAAAATTGACACGCTTATTAAAGAGCGTGGCGTTGTGGTGGATTTTAAAAGAAAAGAGGGGACAGAGCTAATAAAATATATTTGCTCTACCGCTGAGAAAAATGGCGCAAGAATTCAAAAAAATAATGCTCAAAAGCTTATTGAATTTGTAGGAAATGACCTTACCACCATTAATAATGAAATTTTAAAACTAAGTATGTATGCAAAAGATAGAGAGATAAATTTAGATGATATGGAGCTTTTAGTATCAAAAAGTGTTGAAGCTACGGTGTTTGAACTTTCAAAATGCATACTTTCATCAAATTTTGCAAAGTCGTATGAGATACTTGATAAGCTTTTTTATATGGGTGAAAAAGCTGTTCCAATTTTAGCGGTGTTGTCCTCGTCATTTATTGATGTTTATAGGGTCAAGTGTGCGCTAGAAGCGGGAAAAACAGTTACATCTCCTGCTGAGTATGCAGATTATAAGGGTAAAGATTTTAGGCTGAAATATGCTCAAAGAGATGGAAGAAATTTATCAACAGCTGTAGTTGGAAAATACCTTAAGCTTCTAATTCAATCGGACTTAGAGCTTAAAAGCTCTAGGCTTGATGACAAAATTGTTTTAGAAACTTTAATAGCAAAACTTTTGTACCTTACAAAAGTTTAAGGAGTAATTTAATGGGTAAAAAAGAAATTATAAGTCAGGCAATTATTGTAGAGGGTAAATATGATAAAATTGCAGTGCTTTCTGTTGTAGAGGCTATAGTAATTCAGACAAATGGTTTTAGAATTTTTAAAGATGAAGCCAAAAAGCAGTATATAAAAAAGCTTGCAAATGAACGAGGAATTATAATTTTAACTGACAGTGACTCTGCTGGATTTATAATAAGAAATCACTTAAAATCCTTTATTCATGAAAGTAGAATAAAAAATGCATATATAAAGCCTAAAGAAGGTAAAGAGAAAAGAAAAGAAAAGTTATCAAAAGAAGGGCTTTTGGGTGTTGAGGGAATGGGTGCTAAAGAGATTTTAAATGCACTAAAAAACTGTACGAACACTTTGGAAATTTGTGAAGATAGAACACCATTAACGGTAGCGGACCTATATGCACTGGGTCTTACAGGAATGGAAAACAGCAAAGAGAAAAAATTAGAGCTTCTAAAAAAACTGAAGCTGCCATCATATTTATCAAATAAAGAGCTATTAAAATATCTGAATTTTAATACGAATTTTTCTTTTGATGATATAAAAGAGTTGGTAATGTAAAAATCAGGTTAAATGTTAGATTTAATCCGTATAAATAATTGACATATTGCGACAAAAAATTATATAATGTTAAAGTAAGGTTTATGTTTGGAGGTAGAGAAATGAAAAACCCTTTGGCCTATCAAAAGTCAGAGTATGACTGTGGCCCGACTACTATGATGAATGCGATAAGTTATCTGTTTGACAGAGAAAAAATTCCGCCCGACGTTGTAAAATATGTTATGATGTATTGTCTTGATACCTTTGATGAAAAAGGAGTTTGTGGAAAAAGCGGAACCTCAAAAATGGCCATGATGTTTTTAAGCAATTGGCTTAATCAATATGGCAGAGTAAGAAATTTTCCTGTGTTTTGCAAGTATATTGCAGGTGCAGGTGTAAATGTGCAAAAAGACAGCGAAATTATGAGAGGTTTAAAACAAGGCGGAGTGGTAATCACAAGGCTTATTCATGAAAACTGGCACTATGTGGTAATGACAGGATATGATAAGAGAAATATTCATTTATTTGACCCGTATTATAGAAAAAGACCATATCTACAAGAAGGAATTAAAATAGTAAATGAGCATCCTACAAAATATAATAGGACAGTAGATTTTGAGTATTTTGATAGCGCAAGCAAATCTCACTATGCACTTGGTGCACCAGAAAAAAGAGAAGCTGTGCTTATATTTAACTCAAGTATAACCAATATTCAAAATTTTAAATAGAAAAAACCCATCAGCTGTTTTATGCTGATGGGTTTTTGTACAGTCTGGGTTATTCTTTAGTGCTTAGCATGTAGCCCAGTGCCATTAAACTATCATTTAAATGAACACTTTCAACAATTGCGTCTTCAAAAAGCATTGAAATATCATAGTGGCTGAAATTCCAAAAAGCTTTTACTCCAACATTATAAAGAGTGCGCACTATTCCTTCTACCGAAGAAGTAGGCACTAAAATTATTGCCATTTCAACACTGTTTTTCTTGCAAAAACTTTCTAAGTTATCTGTACTTAAAACATCTAATGACTTTAATTTGTGTCCAACTATAGATGGGTTATTGTCAAATATGCCTAAAAGTTCAAAACCTAACTTGTCAAAATCAATAGATAATAAGGCTCTACCTAAGTTACCTGCACCTAAAATTATGGCTTTTTTCTTTTGATTTATTTTTAAAATATCTCCAATTCTATCTCTAAGTTGAGAAACGGAATAACCGTATCCCTGTTGACCAAAACCGCCAAAACAGTTAAAGTCCTGTCTTATTTGTGATGCGGTAAAGCCCATTTTTTTTGAAAGCTCTTTTGAAGATACCTTGCTAATGCCTTTTCTTTCAAGAACATTTAAATATCTGTAATACCTTGGTAAACGTCTTATTACTGACATGGAAATATGCTCTCTGTTATAGCCCAAATTCATTTTATTCATCATTTTAAGCGCCATTTTAAAGTTTACAAAAATAATTATGCAAACTTAATCCTTTATAGTAATTGTTTTAAATTTTCGTTGACAGCAAATAAAAATTCCTCTGTAGTAACTGATTTCTTGTTATCTAAATTTGAAAGAATATATAAATCTCCTGTCATAATTCCACTTTCAATAGTGTTTATAATTGCTTTTTCTAAGCAGTCTGCAAAGTTTATCAGTTCATTATTATTATCAAGAGAGCCTCTTTTTCTTAATGCACCACTCCATGCAAATAAAGTAGCAACACTATTTGTAGATGTTGGTTCACCTTTTAAATGCTTGTAATAATGTCTTTGAACTGTACCGTGTGCAGCTTCATATTCGTATACACCATCAGGAGAAACCAAAACTGACGACATCATGCCAAGGCTTCCATAAGCTGTTGCAACCATGTCACTCATTACATCTCCGTCATAGTTTTTGCAAGCCCAAATGTACCCACCTTCACTTCTTACAACACGAGCAACTGCGTCGTCAATTAATGTGTAGAAATACTCAATGCCTGCATTTTCAAATTTCTCTTTATATTCTGCTTCATAAATATCTGAGAAAATATCTTTAAAGCTGTGGTCATAAGTTTTTGAAATTGTATCTTTTGTAGCAAACCATAAATCTTGTTTTATGTCAAGTGCGTAGTTGAAACAAGTTCTTGCAAAACTTTCGATACTTTGGTTTAAATTATGTACGCCTTGAATTAAACCATCGCCATCAAAATCGTGTATTAGCACTCTTTCTTCATTTCCGTCTTTATCGGTTACTACAAGTTCTGCTTTTTTTTCGGCTGTTACTTTCATCTCAGAGTTTTTATAAACATCGCCATATGCATGTCTTGCAATTGTGATGGGTTTTGTCCATGTTGGAATGTAGGGAGTAATGCCGTTTACAATTATTGGTGTTCTAAAAATAGTTCCATCAAGAATTGCTCTAATCGTGCCGTTTGGTGATTTCCACATCTCAGTAAGATTATACTCTTTAACTCTTTCGGCATTTGCTGTAATTGTTGCACATTTAACGGCTACGCCGTATTTTTTTGTCGCAATGGCAGAGTCAATTGTGACTTGATCCTTAGTTTCTTCTCTGTACTCAAGCCCTAGGTCATAATACTCTGATTTAAGGTCTATATATGGATAGATTAAAATATCTTTAATCATTTTCCATACAATTCTTGTCATCTCGTCGCCATCCATTTCGACAAGTGGGGTAGTCATTTGAATTTTTTTAATATCAGCCATGTGTTTACTCCAATCTTACTTCAAATTATGAATTTTCTTTTGTGTAATTTAGCAGTCCGCCTGCAATGACCATTTTCTGTTCACGCTCAGTTAAAATTGCATTTACCTTTATAGAAATATTTTTAGTTTTATTTAATAAAGTAACTTCACTACCGCTTCTAATTTCTTCTAAAACATTTGGAAGCTGTAAATCATCCATTTGTTCAATTAAATCATAGTCACTTTCTTTAATAAATTCTAGCGGAAGAATTCCAGAGTTTGCAAGGTTTGCACAGTGTATTCTTGCATAAGATTTTGCAACTACCGCTCTAATTCCAAGATATAAAGGCACAAGTGCTGCATGCTCTCTTGAGGAACCTTGGCCATAGTTTAGACCACCTATAACTATTCCACCACCGTTTTCTTTGCATCTTTGTGGGAACTTTTCGTCACATACTGCAAAGCAGAAGTTAGAAAGATGAGGTATGTTTGAACGATATGGAAGTATTTTTGCGCCTGCAGGCATGATATGGTCGGTTGTTATATTGTCCCCAACTTTTAGTATAGCTTTTGTAGAAATACTATCTTCAAGTGCTTTTGATACAGGGAAAGGTTTAATATTAGGTCCTCTTAAAATCTCTAAATCTTTTGCATCTTCAACACTAGCAGGGGCTAATATCATATTATCATTAATTAAAAATTCTTCTGGAAGATTAATTTCTTCATAATTTGTAAGTTCTTGTGGATTTGTAAACACGCCACTAATTGCAGATGCAGCTGCTGTTTCGGGGCTTACAAGATAAACTTGACCGTCCTTTGTGCCACTTCTGCCTTCAAAGTTTCTGTTAAATGTCCTAAGTGAAATACCGCCTGAATTTGGAGAAAATCCCATGCCAATGCAAGGTCCGCATGCACATTCTAAAATTCTTGCACCAGCAGAAACCAAATCTGCAAGCGCTCCATTTAATGCAAGCATGTTGTAAACTTGTTTTGAGCCTGGTGAAATTGAAAGGCTAACATCAGGATGAACGGTTTTTCCTTTTAAAATAGACGCTACACGCATTAAATCTATATAAGACGAGTTTGTGCAAGAGCCTATACACACTTGATCTACTTTAATTTTGCCCACTTCATCTACAGTTTTTACAGCATCAGGACTGTGTGGACATGCAACCATAGGCTTTAAAGCAGCTAAATCTATATCAATAATTTCATCATAAACAGCATCTTCATCAGATTTAAGCTCTATCCAGTCATTTTCTCTGCCTTGGGCTTTTAAAAATGTCCTAGTTATATCATCAGATGGAAAAATAGAGGTGGTTGCACCAAGCTCTGTTCCCATATTTGTTATTGTTGCTCTTTCGGGTACGCTTAAACTAGCAAGCGCATCTCCGCCGTACTCAATAATTTTTCCAACGCCACCTTTAACGCTTAAAATTCTTAGTACCTCTAAAATAATATCTTTTGCACATACCCAGTCAGATAATTTTCCGTTTAAATTAATCTTTGTCATTTTTGGCATATTGATGTGGTATTCTCCACCGCCCATTGCAACTGCAACGTCCAAGCCGCCTGCGCCAAAAGATAACATTCCAAGGCCACCACCTGTTGGAGTATGACTGTCTGAGCCTATTAATGTTTTGCCGGGGATACCAAAGCGCTCTAAGTGCACTTGGTGACAAATTCCATTGCCAGGTCTTGAAAAATATAGCCCGTGTTTTTTTGCAATACTTTGTATGTATCGGTGGTCATCTGCATTCTCAAATCCTGCTTGCAGAGTATTGTGGTCTATATAAGCTACACTTTTTTCTGTTTTCACTCTGTCAATGCCCATAGCCTCAAACTCTAAATAAGCCATAGTTCCTGTTGCGTCCTGAGTAAGCGTTTGGTCAATTTTTAAACCTATATCTTCGCCTACATTCATTTTTCCACTCTTTAAATGTGAAAAAATAATTTTCTGTGCAATTGTCATGCCCATTGGTACCACTCTCCTAAATATTATTTTATTAATTAACTTATTATATTATCGCTCATTTTGAAGTTTTTGTCAATGATTTTTATGTGCGAAATAAGGCAAAAATGCAAGATTTGTATCTCTGACTTGCATTTTAAAGCAAGGAGAGGGAATTTAAAGTGAAAATCCAGATAAACATGGTCACTATGGAAATGGTGGAAGTAAACACGACAATATTACCTGCGAGTTTGTCGTCGCCGCCCATAGATTTGGCTAATGGATAGGACGCAACCGCTGTTGGAGAGGCAAATATTGTTAGAAGTATGATTAAAGATTCTCCTCTAAATCCAAAGAAAATCGCAAGGCTTACAAAAATTAATGGGAAAAATACAAGGCGCATTAAAACTGTAAGTGACAGAGATGTCAAATGTTCTTTCATGCTGTTAATTTTAAACGATGCTCCTAAAAATACAAATACCAGCGAGCTTGCAGCATCTCCTATATCACTTAAAGGGTTATAAACAAACTGTGGAATAGGTATGCGTGCAAATGAAAAAACAAGACCTATAGCCGAGGCTATTATGAAGGGATTTTTTGCTATTTTTAATAATAGGTTTGAAATTTTAAGCTTTTCGCCCGAATAAAATGCAAATATCGACACTGAAATTATGTTAAACATGGGTATTACAAGTATGGAGGCAATTGCGGCACTAGAAGCTGCCTGTTGGCCAAAAATTGAAATCGCTATAGGAATGCCGAAGATGACAAAATTGCCTCGAAGCATACCTTGAATCATAACCGAGCGTCTTTTTATGTCTTTTTGAACACATTTGCAAAGTATAACACTTATAACAAGTTCTGAAATTATGCCGACAAAGATAAATAAAAATACTGTTGATTCCAGTTCTAAAGAGCCGCCTGTATCATAAATATTACAAAAAATGAGAATTGGTAAAAAGACCGTAGACAAAATTTTGTTCATGGAATTTATTACATCTGTAGATAAAAGAGGCTTTAAAGCAATACCCAGAAGTAAAAATAGTATTAAAGGTGCTACGACATTAAACGAAAGCAGGAGGTTATCCATATATTAATTTCCTTTCAAAATTTAATCATATTTTAAATAATAACACGAAAACATATAAGTTTCAAATAAATTTTAAGAGCTTTTTCTTGCTCAAAATAATAAAATATGGTAAAATGAATAGAAAAGTTAATAATTAGTGTTTTGAAATTTTATGTTTATTTTAAGTAATTCTTGAGAAACTATGTTTGTAAGGAGTTGATGTAAAATGAACGCAAAAAATCAAAATAAATTAAGACAAAACGAATATAGCTTTTTTACAAATGATGAAGAAAGCCAAGAAGTAACACAAGAAGTAACTACACCACAAAACACTATGGGTGATGACGGCTCTGTGCTAATAACAAAAAATTCGCTTAAAATTTTTTGTATGACTATTATAGGTCAGGTTGAGGGGCATTATATTTTACCACCTCAAAATAAGGCAACAAAATATGAGCATGTTATTCCGCAAATCGTTGCGGTTGAGGAAGATGATAGTGTAGATGGACTGCTGATAATTTTAAATACTGTAGGTGGAGATGTTGAAGCTGGTCTTGCAATTGCAGAGCTTATTGCAGGAATGAAAAAACCCACAGTGTCATTAGTTTTAGGAGGCGGGCATTCTATTGGTGCGCCACTTGCGGTATCGGCAAAAAAGACATTTATAGCAAGGTCAGCATCTATGACCATTCATCCTGTAAGACTTAACGGCTTAGTTCTTGGAGTGCCACAAAGTTTTGAATACTTTCAAAGAATGCAAGGAAGAATTACAAAATTTGTTGTCGAAAACTCAGGAATTAGTTCAGATAAATTTACAAAGCTTATGATGAACACTGGTGAGCTTGTGACGGATGTAGGTACAGTGCTTGATGGTGAAAATGCAGTAGAAGTTGGGTTAATAGATTCTTTGGGAACTCTATCAGATGCGCTAGAAGAACTTGCACAAATGATAAATGCGGGGAGAAATGATTCTAAAGTTCAAAAAACAAAGAGTAAGACCACAAAAAAAGTAGCGACAAGAAAAAAATAATTCGGCTTTTGCCGATACATAACACGGAGGAAATATGACAATCATAGAGGCAATTATTCAGGGTATAGTGCAAGGTGCGACCGAGTTTTTACCCATTTCAAGTAGCGGACATCTATCGCTTACTCAGCACATACTTGGTGTTGAGGTAGAGAACTTATTTTTTGGAATTATGTTACATATTGGCACTTTGGTGGCAGTTATAATGGTATATTATAAATTAATACTGCGCCTTATAGGTGAATTTTTTATAATGCTTAAAGATGTTGTCACAGGTAAGTTTAAATGGAAGACAATGAGTCATGACAGGCGACTTGTTATGATGCTAATAATTGGCTTATTGCCGCTATTTTTACTGTTTGTTCCCATACCTATAATAGGACTGAATTTAAGCGACTTATCAACAATTTGGGCAACAGACAACAATTTATTAATAGAGGGAATGGCGCTACTGCTGACAAGTCTTTTATTATTCATTGCAATTAAAGCTGGCAAAAATGCACAGAGAAATTTTGAAAAAAGACAGGGAAGTGACATGCCTGGTAGGAAAAATTTTAATACAGTTGATGCATTATGTGTCGGTTTTGCACAGTGCATGGCAGCAGTTTTTCCAGGTCTTTCACGCTCAGGATCAACACTTTCAACTGCTATGATGAGAGGAATAAACAAGCAAAAAGCGCTTGATTACTCTTTTGTTTTAGGAAGTCCAGCAATTTTAGCAGCAGCAGTGCTTTCCATAAGGGATGTATCGTCTGAACCTTTAACTATAGGATATGAAGTTTTGGCGGCAGGCTTTATATCTGCGGTTTTAGTAGGGTTTTTAGCAATAAAACTTTTTAAATGGCTGGTGTCATCTGACAGGCTGTACATTTTTGCAATTTACACATTAGTAGTCGGCGTGGCAACAATTGTTGTTTCGATTATTGAATTTACACTTGGCATAAACCTGTTTACAGGTGTAGCTTTATAATTTTGGAGGGGTAATTTTGGAACGTAAAAGAAATAAAACTACAAACAAAAGTACAAATACAACAAAGCGAAAACCTGCTACAAAAAAAGCAGGAGGAAAAGCAGTAGAACAAGAAGTGGCGGTAGGTAGTAAAAAGCCTATAATTATGCTTGCAACCGCACTTTTAATGTTTTTTATTGTGATTATTCCTGGAGAAAATGTGTGGCTATGGGTACATAATTTATTTTTAGGACTTTTTGGAATATGGGCAATTTTGTGGCCGATACTACTTGCGTATGTTGGGGTTATTATTGCGCTTGAAAAGTCTGTGCAAAAGTTTAGGACAAGACTGTGGCTTACTATTGTGACAATACTAATAGTTTGTACTGCGGCTTATATTTATACCGATCCTGTTTTTACTGAGGGTACAAACTTTTTTGATTTTACTTATCAGTTATTTGCAATGGGGACTCAGGCAGGCGGTGCCGGAGTAGTTGGAGGATTTATAGGAGAGCCTATTATGCTTGCTTTAGGTACTTTGGGAGCAAGGATAATTATTACAATATTCTTAATAGCAGATGTAATGATACTTACTGGAATTACAGTAAAACAAGTACTTAAAATGGCAAAGAAGCCAGTCAACATGGTATCTGACTCGGTAAAACATGCAAGAGAAAAAAAGGTTGAGAGAAAAGAGAGAGAAAGAGCTTCTTATTTAGAGGACAGTGAGTTTGTAATACCTGATGAGCAGGTAAAGAAAAGTAGAAAAAAAAGAGGCAATGAAAGTTTAGAAAACCTCAATAGAGCTTTTGGTTTGAAAAATGAAGAGCAATATGAAAAAGAAGAAAAAGTACCCAAAACTGAAGCAAACGACTTTTTAAATGGTGGATTTAATATTAATTTTGGTGTTGATGAAAATGAGCCAAATTATGAAAAACAAGTAAAAGCCGAGGCAAAAGAAGTTTTACCAAAAGAGAGTGCAAATGAATTTAGAAGTGATGTTACAAGAAAAGAAGTTAAAATAACATCATCTACAAGCATCCCAATAGACTCATCGCAAGAGGCACTTGATACGGCGTCAAAACTTGCACAGGACTTTATCAAAAAAAGAGAAGAAAATGAGAAAGAGCAGCTTGCAAATTCGGCGCAAATGGCACTTTATGAAGAGCAAAAAAGCATGGCAAATACCTATGTTTTCCCACCAATAAGCATGCTTCAAGCAGGGCAAAAAGTAAATGTGGAAATAGAGAGAGAAGAACTGCAAACTAACGGACAAAAACTTGTTGACACACTGAAAAGTTTTGGAGTGCAGACAAAAATTATTGATATTTGCAGAGGTCCATCTGTAACAAGGTATGAACTACAACCTGCCGCAGGTGTTAAAATAAGCAAAATTACAAATCTTGCCGATGACCTAGCGCTTAATCTTGCAGCAACAGGTGTAAGAATAGAGGCGCCAATTCCTGGAAAGCCTGCTGTAGGAATTGAAATTCCTAATAAAAACAAGTCAGTTGTGAGAATGAGAGAACTTTTAGAGTCAAATGCCTTCCTTGCCGCAAAAAGCAAACTTACCGTGGTTTTGGGTAAAGATATTGCAGGGCAGGTCACAGTAGCCGACCTTGCAAAAATGCCACATATGCTAATTGCAGGTACTACAGGCTCGGGTAAATCGGTTTGTATTAACTCGCTTATAATGAGCCTTATTTACAAATCAAGCCCTGATGAAGTAAGATTTTTAATGATAGACCCAAAAGTGGTTGAACTTGGAATTTACAACGGAATACCACATCTTTTAGTACCAGTTGTAACAGAACCCAGAAAAGCCGCTGGTGCTTTAAACTGGGCGGTTACAGAAATGCTTAACAGATATAAAATGTTTGCAGACTTTAGCGTTAAAGATTTAAATGGCTATAATGAGCTTGCAAAGTTTAATGGCTATGTAGATGAAAATGGACAACCCATGCTTAAAATGCCACAAATTGTTATAATTATAGACGAGCTTGCCGACCTTATGATGGCGGCTCCTAATGAAGTTGAGGACTCAATTTGCAGACTTGCTCAAATGGCACGTGCAGCTGGCATGCATTTAGTTGTAGCGACACAAAGGCCTACAGTTGATGTTGTAACAGGTCTTATTAAAG
The DNA here is from genome assembly GCA_964370405.1 of uncultured Eubacteriales bacterium. Classification (GTDB taxonomy): domain Bacteria; phylum Bacillota; class Clostridia; order Oscillospirales; family Acutalibacteraceae; genus SIG603. Next base: position 26,999 of record CAYJJB010000021.1, read on the forward strand.
CTAATATTCCAAGTCGAATTGCATTTGCCGTGTCATCAGCTATAGACTCCAGAACTATTTTAGACTCTGTTGGAGCGGAAAAACTTTTAGGGCAGGGCGACATGCTGTTTTCACCTGTTGGTATGCATAAACCGACAAGAATACAGGGCTGTTTTGTAACAGAAAAAGAGATAGAAGCAGTGGTGGATTTTGTTAAAAACAGTAGAGAAATTTCTTACGATGAAAAAATTATCGAAGATATAGAGAAAAATGCTATTGTTGAAACGACAAAAGGCGATAAAACTGAGAGTGATGGAAATGTAGACCCAATGCTTGATGATGCTATAAAGTGCGTAATCGAAGCAGGACAAGCATCGACTTCACTATTACAAAGAAGGTTAAGGCTTGGCTATGCAAGGGCAGGTAGACTTGTGGATGAAATGGAACAAATGGGCATAGTAGGGCCACATGAAGGCTCAAAACCAAGACAAGTATTAATGTCGTATTCGCAGTGGCTTGAAAGAAATATGCAAAAAACAGAAAATACAGATACAAGTGATGGAATGGAGTAAAAAATGAAAAAATTAATTGTAGACAGATTTGAAGGACAATACACAGTGTGTGAGGATAAAGAAAAGAAATTCTTTGCAATTCAGAGCACTGAAATGCCAAAAGAAGCAGCACCTGGTACTGCGATAATTATTGATGATAACGGCGTTATAAAAGTTGATGAAGAAGAAACAAAAAGGCTAAAGGAAAGAATACTTAGAAAAAAATCGAAGCTTAAATAGTAGTGAACGCATTGTATGCGTTCAAGTGAAGAGTGAAGAGTGAAAAGTGAAGAGTTGTGGTGAAATGCTTCGCATTTTTGATTGTAATTTGATAGAAACACAATATTCATTGTAGGGGCGACGTTGCGTCGTCCGTAAGGCGATGGATTTGCTGTTGTCAATTATAAATTTACAAAACCTCGGTTTAAATTTTGGTGCAAAAATAGGACAACAGCAGTGTAAAATTGCTGTTGTCCTATTTTATGTATATTATCTAAATTATCTCATGGTAGTAAAAAGTAAGTTTTTATACAATAAAATG
>CAYJJB010000022.1:0-27671 GCA_964370405.1 uncultured Eubacteriales bacterium
ACCTGACACAGTAGGTATAGCGGTTAAATTTTTATAATAAACTGCTCTCAATTATTTCTAAAACATCTTCTTGTTTCATGGTTAAAAGCATTTGATTTTTTATAACATCTCGCACCATAGATCTGGATTGGTTATTTATTGTCAATATCTCATTTAAAGTGAATTTACCTATGGGAACTATTCCAACATTTATATCATCAGCAAAAATCTTACTTGTTAAATCAATTAATGGACTCAAGCCGTTTTTTCTGCTTGCCTTACTTCCCTCAGCCATATCAAGGCGCTGGGTTGTAAATTTTAGCTTTTCATCATCAATGAAAAATTTTACATAGTACTTTCCAGCAGGTAAATTTTCAAATGAATATCTGCCGTTACTACCAGATAAATCTGTACGAGTAGACGTGTAGCGAATTAAATTGAAATCTTCATCATATAAGACGACAGCAACGTCATTTACTAAGTCATCGCTATTTTCATAGTAGCCGTTAAAATTATTATCTACAAAAGAATATCCTGAAATCTTCACCGTGCCAGGTTCATTTACGACTATTTCAACTCCAACCTTTTCAGGTTCTACTGCAAGTAAATGCTGTTTTACACCGCTTAAATTGGTGTATGAAACATCGGTTGCAAAGCTATTCCATGCCACTGCTGAAACGGGAATGCCAACTGGAACGGATGCGGTTATTGCAACTTTTAAAGTTTGAGCTGGAAGTAAAAAAATGTCTTTTACTCGTACTTTAAATGATTTTAGCTCACTCAAATCTTCAGGTGCTGTTTCGCTCCAGTCATCAACTACTCCTATAATGTCAAAATTTCCGCCAAAACGCACGGGGTCTGTGCTTTTTGAATATAGAATTTCAAAATCTACTTCCTCATCACTTGGCAAAATTGTGGCGACAACTTCGCTAAGAGCATAAATTGGATATTCGCTGTTTCTTAAAGTAGTGGTTTCTATTACGCCTACATCGCCAATATAAGGTAATATATCTACAATTTCAACATCCTCAAGCTTTGCATTTCCAATATTTTTGACGCTGATTAAATATTCAAGAGTTCCGCCACTTACAGTTTTGCCAACAGAGGGTTCTTCTATATACTCATCATCTAAAAGTCCTTTTACTTTTTTATTTGATGAGGTGCTCACAAAATAGAGAATGGTGTTAGATATTATGCTGCTTTTTGCATAGTTTTTTGAAACGCCTAAATCCTGTGCAATATTTTCATTATCTACATAAATATCAACTGAATTTGGGATAATTCCAGTAGAGCCTTTTGTATTTAGTAGTAAGAAGGATTTAATAGTTCCAAGTGCACCTACGGCGACTTTTGTTTTAAATTTTATTTGAAGAGCCGCTAGTTGCCTAAAGGAAAACTCATAGTCGTCTATAAATTCAAATTTTACCAGAGTGTCGCCATTTTCATTAAAGTTTGGGATTATTCTTGCAGGTGGCGTTGGCACATCTCTATTTGTAAAAATGTCGCTGTAAATATATTGCTCTTCTCCAATATACAACAATTCTTTAGGCATTAAAAATGCCAAAATTGGATTTTTAACCCTAGAACTTCTACAGTTTAGGGAGAAAGTATAGTTTATTTCATCATTGGGTCTTATAGGGTTTGAGGATACAGAGGAGGAAATTGATGGATTTAAAGTGCAGTAATTTGCAATTAGAGTAGTTGCATTTTCCACACGCTCGCTACTTTGTGCTTGTTCATTAAATGTGAGGTGAATGTGGTTAATAATAGAACTATCCATTTCAATACTGTCACGCACTTTGCCCAAAAGCTGCGGGCTTGCTTTGGTTTTTACTCCAATGCCCAAGGTTTGAAGATTCCAAATAAGTGAACTTAAATTATCATCTTCTGCAATAAAAGTGCTTAAATCAATAATGGAATTATTATCAGTATTGAATGGTCCCAAATTACCTGTAAGACCATTTACTGTTTCATAATTAATAAAATACTCGGCTGATAGATTTTGCTCGATTTCGCCAATATAAAAACTGCCTGTGTTAAACTGATAATAAACAACCTCATTGGGTAAATCATTTTCAAATAAAGCACTTTCTAAAATTTGATTACCTGTATTGTTAATGGACATTTTATAACAGATATATTCATCGGGCAGGCTATAATCGGGCGCATAAATAGAAATTGTAGCATCGTAAATTTTATCTGCTAGAGTTAATTCGTGAATTTCATCGCCCTGTGATACAGAGTCAATAGAAAAATTTGCTATACTTGTAAGCTCTGTACCTACTTCCAAATTTTCGCTTATTACTGCTCTATAGATAAATTCGTACTTCTGTCCTTTATATGATGCAATGGAAAAATTAAGTGAATTCTCATTAAATGTTGGCATTATGCCGTCTGCGTTTTTATCTTCAAATTTTGATGAAACATCCTTGCCATTTACTGGGTAAGTTGTGTCAATTGTAATAAATTCACTGCCACTGCATTTTATTACAATATCATTTACTACAGCACCGAGGTCACCAAAATTTTCAAGGCTTACTTTATAAAATATTGCGCTTCCTGGGGCAGGTGGCGAAGAAGGCAGTACAATTTGCCGACTAATTTCAAATTGTGGCACTGCCACTAGAGTGATTTCTTCTGTAGTGCTTACTAAAAATTCTTCCTCATTAATAATCATTGTAGGGCGACAAATAAAAGTATCACCATTTGAGGCAGTGGGTTTAAATGTTACACCAAATCCAAGTCTTACAGCTATTCCAAGGTCAGTTATTTTACCAAAGTCATATATTAGCTCTTGTCCGTTTAAAACATCAACTTGAGTGACACTTTTTATTGGCTCACCAGCATCTCCTAAAAATACATTAAAATAATCAGGAATGAAAATCTTTATTTGCGCTGAGTCAATATCCCCATAAATGCCATTAAAACTTGCATTTACAGTATATATAAATGTTGCTTCATAATTTCCAGTCAATCTGTCTACCTGTGTTATTAGAGTTGCCATTTTTACTCCTTTCAAGTATAAGTTATTTATCTTTATAGCGCTGCTTGTCATAATTATCATACTTTGACTTCGAGTATTCTTCGCATTCTTTCTTTCTTCTTCTTTCGCACTCTACACACTCTTTGCATGGTGAGTGTGCACCTTCATCAAACTTTGTATATATTTCAAGAGCAGTATTAAGTTTACTTAGCATTACCCACTCTTTCATAATGAGGCTGTTAATTGTAGAATTTGTGTTTTTGAATGCATTTGAAATATAATCACAACTAACATCACATTCGTTCATGTGGCGCACAAGTGCTTGCATTTTCTCGCCCTCGGCATTAATTACATGAGCCATTGCAAGTTCTTCAAGTGCAATCGACTCTAATATTTGTATTACAACCTCCTCAATGCTTGGTATATGATCCCTATCGGGCACTTGTGGCATTCCCATAAAATTATGCTCCTCTCAGTTATAGTGCTATATTATAATATAATATGTTTTATATTATTGACACTATGCCTAAGTGTTTGCCAGAAATTCTTTGGGTTTAAAATAAATTGTGGCACAAATTTTTTTGTTTGCATAATATATAAGGAAGTCAAATAGTAAAAAATATTTGACTAGAAACAAAAAGGGGAGAAATTAATTTATGTCAATGCCTACCATTCCCAGTTTAGATCCGTCAATAAACTTAACCCGTGATGACTCAATAAACATTATCCTTTCCTCAATCGGCATGGAAGAATTAAGCCTTGCGCATATCTTAAATGCAGAAGCCGAGAAAATTCAATTTGCACTAGGTACTTTGGAAACAGCAACAGAAGCTGCAAGCCTTGAAGATATCATGGCAGTAAACAGCTCAGCTAAAAAAATGTTACGTGATGTAATTAAAAACCAAATGCTAATAGGCATGAAGATGGAAGACACGGTTGAGCTTGCTCAAATGGTAGCTCAAGAAACTCCAGCAGAGCCTGAAGTTCCTGAAGAAGATCCTGTAGTAGGGCCATAAGATTAATTTGGAGAGGTAGAAAATATCTATCTCTCCAAAATTTTTTAAAATGAAAAAATTTAATTTGATATCAAGAATTAAAAGTAAAAATTTAGCATTTTTAAGCCTTATTTTTATCTTTATGCTCTTGCTCATACAGTCGGCTATTTTGTTGTTTGTTGGAAGTTCAAGCAGCGAGGGCTTAAGCCAAATGGATATAATTTTTAGAACGACATTAAGCTCTTTGTTCGGATTTTTTATAAGTTCCACCTATGTTGAAAAAACTAAAAAAGATGAAAAAAATAATGAAAAAATATCTATTGGATTTACGCAAAGTGCAGAGGAGAAAAATTCTTTGGCAATGAAAAATGAAGAAAATGGAAATAAAGTAAAACAAGAGGAAAGTAGTGGCGAAATTAACTTTTTGGAAAATAAAAGAGTATACAATAATTTGCAAGTTGTTTTTTTGTCTGTAGTATGCCTTTTCTGCCTTATTATCATGATGGTAGTAAGAAATTTTAGTCATATGATAGCTGATGAAACTTATGCGCTTGTAACTCTGTCGATGTACAGGGATTTTATTTCAAGCAGTGTGGGTGCAATTATAGGACTGAGTAGAGGTGTCGCTAATAAGGACAAACAGTAACACCTGCACATATAATATAGAGTAGGACAAAGTTTTATAGAAGAGGTATGATATGAGTAACAGTGAATTAATAAGCGGAACTTTATTATCGCCGTTTTGTACGGCAGGACGAACAAATATAACGAAAATAACACCTCACCACGCAGTTATGGTCAACGCAAGTGCCATGGATATAGCAAGGGTTTTCCAGTATAAACAAGCAAGCGCCAATTATTGCCTTGGAAATAGTGGCGATATAGTTTTGTCTGTTGACGAAAAGAATAGACCGTGGACCAGCTCGTCTTCGTGGAATGACAACAGAGCTGTCACGATAGAAATAGCAAATTCAGGCGGAGAACCTGATTGGAAAATATCAGCCGCTGCATGGGATAGCTTAGTGAATTTATGTGTAGATATTTGTAAAAGAAATGGCATGGATGAGCTGGTATTTACAGGTGATGAAACAGGAAGTTTGACAATGCATAAAATGTTTGCGGCAACACGTTGCCCTGGTGAATACTTGACAGAAAAAATGCCACAGCTTGCAAAAGAAGTTACGGCAAAACTTGCAAATGAAGACCCAAAACCTGAGGAGCAAACTATATACCGAGTGCAAGTAGGTGCATTTAGCTCAAAAGAAAATGCACAAAATTTTGAAAAAGAGCTAGAGAGTAAAGGGTATGACACTTATATTATTAAAGTAAACAATATTTACAAAGTGCAAGCAGGTGCGTTTAGCGTGAAGAAAAATGCAGAAAGCTTATGCGCTAAATTAAAAGCAGATGGGTATGATGCGTTTATCACTGAAAATGAAGTAACACAGGTAATAGAAAGTGATAAAAAATCAAATGATGAAATAGCAAATGAAGTAATACAAGGGAAATGGGGAGTAGGGCAAGACAGAGTTAGTCGTCTTGAAGCTGCTGGATATGACTATGATGAAATTCAACAAATAGTTAATTCCAAGCTAGATTAAAGGAGAAGTATCATGAATTGGTTTAAATCAGCAGCTGTAAGAGCAATAAAAACCGTAGCACAAACCGCACTCGCAACAATGGGAACAGCGGCCGTGTTAGGAGATGTGAACTGGATATTTGTGGGGTCAAGTGCTGCAGTTGCAGGTATTTTGTCTTTATTAACATCCACAGCAGGTTTGCCTGAACTTGAAGAGGAGAAAAAATAATTTGCTATCAGAAGTTTATGATAAATTCGTTTGTCATAAACTTTTGCTTTTTTTATATTATATGGTATAATTAGTTTGAAATTTTTAAAAAGAGGTAGAAATTATGGATTATGTAGTTTTAGGACAAACAAAAATTAAGACAAATAAAAATGGTTTTGGTGTTCTGCCTATTCAAAGAGTGGACTTTGAAACAGCAAAAACTATTTTGAGAAAAGCGTATGATAATGGTATTACTTTTTTTGATACTGCTAGAGGTTATACAGATAGTGAAGAAAAAATTGGTTATGCACTTTCAGATGTTCGTGAAAATATTATTATTGCAACAAAAACTCCGTCTACAACGGTAGAAGGGTTTAATGAAGATTTGGAAACAAGTTTGAGGCTTTTAAAGACAGATTATATAGATATATACCAGTTTCATAACCCATCATTTTGCCCTAAGCCAAACGATGGAACAGGGCTTTATGAAGCGATGTTAAAGGCAAAAGAAGAAGGTAAAATTCGACATATTGGCATTACAAACCACCGACACCATGTAGCAAAAGAGGCTGTGCTTTCAGGTCTTTATGAAACTTTACAATTTCCATTTAGCTATCTTGCATCACAAACTGAGATGGATTTAGTAAAACTTTGTAAAGAAAAGAATGTAGGCTTTATTTGCATGAAAGCTTTGTCAGGCGGACTTATAACAAAAAGTGATGTTGCATATGCTTATCTAAATGAGTTTGACAGCGTTTTGCCTATATGGGGAATTCAAAGGGAAACTGAGCTTGACGAGTTTTTGAGTTATCAAGAAAAAGCACCTGAGTATACAGAAGAAATGAAAAGATATGTCGAAAGTGAGATTGAAAATCTTTCAGGAGATTTTTGTCGTGGTTGCGGCTACTGTATGCCATGTCCTGTAGGTATAGAAATTCCAACATGTGCTAGAATGTCACTGCTATTAAGACGCTCTCCAAACAAGGGGCTTGTAAGTGATGAGGGTAAAGAAAAAATGCTTACAATAGAAAAATGTATAAACTGTAATGCCTGCATGAAAAAATGTCCGTACAGTCTTCAAATTCCAACTCTTCTTAAAAAGAATTTGGAGGATTTTAAAGAATATACGAACATGTAATTTAAAATTTAGAAAGTCATCAAGTCATTGATGGCTTTTTTTATGTCTGACTCAATTAAAATGCTTTGCGGCATTATATCTTTTGGGGTATAGCAGTCGTTTAAATTTATGCATGCGTAAGTTGCAAGTTTATTATTATATGTCATTTGCCAAAATGGATATTTAATAATAGATGGTGTGTTATATCCTATTCCAAGGTCTAAAAATACTATGTTTTTATTCATGTTTTCATGCATAAAATTTTCATATCTATGCATAGCCTTATGCCAACCATCATCTTCAACGAAAGCATTGTCCTTTCTCAAATTTGTGGTCATTTCTTTACCGCAAACAGGGCATAAAGGGATTAACTCACTTGGAATTTTCATGTCCTTTTGCTCGTTTAGCATTTTTATGATGAGCTCTTTATTATCATAAGTTTTGTCATGACAAGGCACAGAGCACTGAAAAAGCCCGTAGTCACCCTGAGTATAAAACAGTCTTTCTTTGTTAAAACCATTTTTTTGAAACATGTGGTCGACATTTGTTGTAATTACAAAGTAATTTTTATCATTTACTAAACTTAGCAGAGTTTTATAGGTGTCATTTTGGGCTTCTTCATACCTATTTAAAAATATGTGCCTACTAAAATATGCCCAAAATTCTTCCTCGCTTTCATAGTTATGAAATGCAGCAGAATACATGTCTGGCAAATTGTATTTTTTAATGAAATCAGGAAAATTTTTTGTAAAACGCTTACCTGTGTACATAAGGCCTGCCGAGGCTGAAAGGCCAGCGCCAGCGCCAATTACAATAGCGTCGGCACTTTTTATACAGCTTTTTATTTTAACTATATCAGTATAGTAACTCTCGGTAGAGTTTGTAGTCGAGTTCTTTGAAAACATTAAATATCACCTTTATATCATTTTTTGTAGTTTTTAGAGTGTCTAGTACTGTGCTTACAGCAATTTTTGCAGCCTCATCATTTGGAAAATGGAATTCACCTGTTGAAATGCAACAAAATGCAATGCTTTTAAGATTTTTATCAATTGCTAAATCAAGACAAGATTTATAACAATTTTTTAAAAGCTCACGGTCATTATCGGTAAGCTTTTTTGAAATTATAGGTCCTACTGTATGGATTACATGCTTGCATAATAAATTATACGCACCAGTAATTTTAGCATTGCCTGTTTTTTCCGGGTGCTCTTGAGCCAACATGATTTTATTACATTCATCACGAAGCTCTAAACCAGCTACAGAATGTATAGCATTGTCTATACACTTGTGGCAGGGAATAAAGCAGCCAAGTAGGGCAGAATTTGCCGCATTTACTATAGCATCAACTTTTAAGTTTGTAATATCGCCCTGCCATAGGTAAACTTGATTTGATAAAGTGCAAGCACTTAGATTATCAATTGAAATAATATCTTTTTGCAGTGTCTCTTCTTTTAAAAGTTCATTTTGCACAGCTAAAAATTCAGCATTTATAGGCACTGGAGGTCTTAAGTTCATTAAGGAGCGCAGTAAAATGCGCTGATCCTCGTAATTTTTTTTAAAAGAACTGGACTGCTCTTTATACTCAGGCATTTCCTCAAGTAGTATCTTATTTAAAAATAAAGTTTTTTCAAGTAAAGTCATTTTTTACTCCTAATATGAAATTGCTTTTTTGGGACATGCAAGGTAGCAGTCGCCACATTCGTCACAGCGGTTCTTATTTATTGAGTAAATATCATTGTTTGTTTCAATAGCTAAAAAAGAACATTTTTTCTTGCATATTCCACATGAAATGCATTTTTCATTATCAATTTTTAAGCCTCTGTATTTTATGGTAGCGCCATTATATGAAAAATACTCACGATATAATTTATTTTCACGTGAAATGCATTCAAAATCATAGTCAAAAACATCTCCACGAGCACAAGTGATGCAAAATACTACCATTGCAGGATACTTTTCATAATCTTTTATACACATGTCAAATATTGGGTTGTTTTTTGCTTTTACATCGTCAATAGAAATTTCATGCACCTCTCCTGTCATACGCATTGCATATCCTGCAGCAAAAACCGGCAGTCCATTTTCGTCGTGCTGAATATTTTTATCAGGTGTGCAAAGACCGCATAAGGATATTTTTTTGTGATTCTTAAGCTCTTTGTAAAAAGGTTTAGTGTACATAGTCATAAAGTAAATTCCATCATTATCATAAGCTCTTAAATGGGCAATGCGTGACTCGGGGTCACCGTCCTCGTTTATTGTTGTAAAAGATAAACAACCTATTTTATCAAACTTTTCATAAATTTCTTTAATTGTCATGATTCATACTCCTCTCGTGTTGACAAACTTTTCTCTTTAATATAGAATACAATTAATGGAAGCTTTTGTAAAGTAAGCACTCAAATGTGCTATAGTGCCCTTTTGGAAACTAAAGGGTAATGGAGGATGATTATGTTAGAAAATTTACCAGCTTGCCCAGTTGAAACAACACTTACACTGATAAGTGATAAGTGGAAAATACTTATTTTAAGGGATTTAGGATTTGGAACTAAACGTTTTGGAGAACTTAAAAAATCTATAAATGGAATATCACAAAAAGTGCTTACCTCAAATTTAAGACAAATGGAGGAAAGCGGGCTTGTTAGTCGCAAAGTTTATGCGCAGGTGCCGCCCAAAGTTGAATATTCTTTAACAGAGCTTGGAGGTAGTTTAGAGCCTGTTATAAAAGCGCTGGAAGTGTGGGGCGTAGCATATAAGAAAAAGGTTGATGAAATATAGGTGATAAGTATGAGAAAAATTATTTTATGTGTGTCGCTAGTTTTTTTGTTTGTGGCATTAAGTGCCTGCTCTGTAGAACCTGTGTATTATTCACGAGAAGAAGTGATGAAGTATGCACTAGCGGCATTTGGAGATGAAATTAAGGCAGTTGAAGTGCTAGACTATCCATATGATGAAGAAGATGGAAGCACCATGTTTGAGTTTGTATTTGAAGACAAATATGGAATGGAGTTTTCTGTTTATAATACTTCTAGTAAGGTGTACTTTACCGGCAGTGAAACCATATTTTTTGAAAAAGACATGTGGAATGATTATATTGAAAAAATGGCAAAGTATAAAAAAGATGATATTGAAGTTTTGGTTGATAAGTATGGCTTGAATATAAGCATTGAAGACACTTACTGCTCTTTAGATATAGAAGATATGGATGAAATTGAATTGGCTGCAAATTTTATAGAAGAACTAGATACACTGCTTTCTTTAGAGTACAAACAAGATGTAGGCGATAGTAATTTTTATGCTGACACTTATACAGTTTATATAAGTGTTAAACCAAATGTAAATGGGTATGAAAATGTGCCAGATGACTGGAGTGAAGAAACAGATTATGCAGTCGCGCGAATAAATATCTCAAATTCTATTGATACAAGAAAAAACAAAGAAGATGTTTTTGAAACTATTGAGCGTGCTATAGTGTATGATATTAAAGATGGCGGAGATGAAAAATATGTACTTCCACAGGAAGTGCTTGATAAATATCCAGCAGAGTATTTAAGTGTTGGTAATGAGGAAATATCTCATGAAGAATTTTCTTATTATTTTTCATATTATGTTGATGAAGAAAAATACTTTATGGAAAATTTAGACCCTTGTCAAGAATCTATTGAGGGCTATAATTACTATGAAAAAGGTGCATTTAAGTTTTTAGTTGAAGCACTTGGTGGACAATATGAAAGCAAGGATTATAAGGCGAAATGGGAGATAGGTGGCAAGATTTTTTACGCGGAGCTTGTAGAGGATGAAGACGGTTATTATAGAGATTTTGTTGTTTTCCATAATGAAGAAAAAATTGAGCTTGATGAAAACGGTGACAGGCACAACGGAACAGTGACAGGCAGAGGATTTAGTTTAGAAGATTTGGAGAAAATTTTAAATGTAAACATTCATGTCGATAGTGTAAATGCAGTCGCAATTTTTGAAGTAGTAAAATAATACTTGCAATTTTATTAAAAATACTGTATAATAATACAAAATTATATTTTAGAGGATTTAATTATGATTTCACAAATTATAAATACAACTGCATTTTTCTTTGCAAGCTGGGCACGATTTATGGGCTACGGCTATTTTGCTATGGGAAAAAATATGGGTGTAATATAAGGTGAACAAATTAAATTTAATTTTGTTATCATTATGCACTCATTGATTTTTTAATTGATGAGTGCATTTTTATTTAAATTTAGGAGGAAAAATTATGGTTATAGTAATGAAACCCGGAACTAGAGAAGATGATATTAAGGCGCTTGTAGAAAAATTTGAGAAAAGAGGGCTTACTGTTGCGATTACTAATGGTATTGGTTGCTCAATTTTAGGACTAGTTGGAGATACAACCTCGCTTGATATTGGTAAAATATCAATAATACCGCATGTAGAAAGAGTTATGCGTGTGCAGGAGCCTTACAAAAAAGCGAACAGGAAATTTCACCCAGAAGACAGTTTAATAACTGTGGGAAATGCAAAAATTGGTGCAGGAAATTTTTCAGTAATTGCAGGGCCATGCTCTGTTGAATCTCGTGAGCAAATTATTGCTGTAAGTGACTGTGTGAAAAAATCAGGTGCTACTTTATTTAGGGGTGGCGCTTTCAAACCAAGAACATCACCATATTCTTTCCAAGGAATGGGAACAGATGGACTTGACCTACTCTTAGAGGCAAAAAAATCAAGTGGATTACCTATAGTAACAGAAATTATGAGCCCAAAATTTTGTGAAATTTTTGAAGAAAAAGTTGATGTAATTCAAGTTGGCGCAAGAAATATGCAAAACTTTGATTTGTTAAAAGAAGTTGGTAAAACATCTAAACCCGTGCTTCTAAAAAGGGGTCTTGCAAACAGCTATGAAGAGTGGATAATGTCTGCTGAGTACATTATGGCTGAGGGAAATGAAAATGTAATTTTATGCGAGCGTGGAATTAGAACATTTGAAACTTTTACAAGAAATACGCTTGATGTATCAGCAATTCCTGCCATAAAAAGTATGAGCCATTTGCCGATAGTTGTAGACCCTTCTCACTCTGCTGGCATGTACTGGATGGTGGAGCCTCTTGCAATGGCGGCAGTAGCTGCAGGTGCTGATGGACTTATGATAGAAGTGCACAATGACCCTGAAAATGCAAAGTGTGACGGACAACAATCGCTTACACCGACAAACTTTGATATGCTCATGAGTAAAATCTCTGCAATTGCAAATATAATGAATAAAAAAATATAGGAGTGCTTTATGGATCTTGTCATAAAACCAAAGCTTTTAAGCGGACATATTACACCGCCTCCATCAAAATCACAAGCACATAGGGCTATAATTGCCTCTATGATTGCAGGTGGCGGTGAGATTTTAAATGTATCATCAAGTGAAGATATGAAAGCCACAATAAACTGCATGAATATTCTAAAAAACTGCAAAAAAGGGGATATGCCAAAGCTTTTTTGCGGTGAGTCAGGATCTACACTTCGTTTTTTAATTCCTGTGGCACTAGCACTTTGTGAAGGCGCTGTATTTAGCGGTGCAGGACGACTGATGAGTAGACCTCAACAGCCATACTTTGACATATTCGACGAAATAGGTATACAGTATGAGTATAGTGATGAGTGCCTAAGCGTAAAAGGTAAATTGGTACCTGGAGAGTATAAACTTTTAGGAAATGTGTCTTCTCAGTTTATTACAGGACTATTATTTGCACTGCCATTAATTGATGGAAATAGCAGTATAAAGCTTATTAGTAATCTGGAGTCAAAGGCATATGTTGATATGACCATAGATGTGCTTGAAAAGTTCTCTATAAAAATAGAACAAGAAGAGTCATCTTATAAGATAAAGGGAAATCAAGAATATATAGCTTATGACATGAGCGTTGAAAGTGACTTTTCTCAAGCGGCTTTTTGGTTTACTGCAAACGCTTTAGGCTCTAAAATAAAAATTGAGGGACTAAGTGAAAATTCATTACAGGGCGATAAGTGTATAATTGATTATACAAAAAAACTTTCAAGTGAGGAAGATGTAGTAGAACTTGATGTAAGTCAGTGCCCTGATTTAGTACCCACACTTTCTGCACATGCAGCACTTAGAGATGGGAAAGAAACGAGAATTATAAATGCTGCAAGACTTAAAATTAAGGAAAGTGACAGACTTAATACAGTAGCTTTAGAACTTAATAAACTTGGGGCAAATGTTGAGGAATATGATGATAAACTCATAATTAAAGGCGTTAAAAATTTAAAATCTGCCAAGGTTTATGCTCATAATGACCACAGAATAGCTATGATGTTAGCGATTGCTGCAACAAGAGCTTTTGGAGATGTGACTATAGAAATGGCAGAATGTGTAAAAAAAAGCTATCCGAATTTTTGGGAGCACTATAAATCTTTAGGAGGAATAGTTTGTGAATGAGATACGACAGCCTATAAAAAATCCTAAGGTGGTGTACCAAGGAATTGAGGGCGCATATACACAAGAGGCCGCACTGATGTTTTTTGGTGAAGACACAAAAACCAAAGCTATAAAAACATGGGAAGAGGCTTTTATAGAAATTGAAAATGGAGATGCGGACTATGCGGTTTTTCCAATAGAAAATAGCTCAACTGGCTCTATTATTCAAGTGTATGACTTGCTTTTAAAATATGGTCATTATATAGTTGGAGAACAAACTGTGAAAATTGATCACTGTTTAATGGCAAAAAAAGATGTAAAAATATCTGATATTAAAAATGTTTATTCCCATGAACAAGGACTGCTTCAGTGTGATAATTTTTTGAAAACCTATCCAACATGGCAGAAAAATGCCATGCTAAATACTGCAATTGCATGTAAATTTGTGGCAGAAGAAGGCAATGAAGCCATGGCTGCAATAGGGTCAAAACGTTGTGGTAAGATTTATGGGCTTGAAATTTTATCAGAGTGTATTAATATGTCTGATAAAAATTATACACGATTTGTAATTATCTCAAAAGTTATGGAATACAGGGGACAGTGCGAAAAAATCAGTACAGTTTTTGCGCTGCCTCATAAAAAAGGTACACTCAGCGAAATTATTAATCTGTGCGCAAGTGGTGGGATGAATCTTACAAAAATAGAATCTCGCCCTATACTTGGCAAAACATGGGAGTATAGATTTTTTATGGATTTTTCAAGCGATGCAAGTGAAAAGCAACTGGAAAATACGCTTGCAAAAATAAAAGAAAGTGCAGTAGAGTTTAAGCTGCTTGGCAGGTATGAAGCTTGTCAAATTGTGGAGGAAATATGAAAATACTTGTAATTAACGGCCCGAATATTAATTTACTTGGCATGAGAGAACCTCAAATTTACGGTGGGAAAAATTATAACGACCTTTGCAGTGATATAAAGAAGCATGCAGACAAATTTGATGTGTTTGTCAAATGCTTTCAGTCAAATCATGAAGGTGAAATTATTGATGAGATACATTCATCGGCTGGTGAATTTGATGGAATTATCATTAATCCTGCGGCGTTTACTCACTATAGTTATGCAATTTTAGACGCACTTAAGGCTGTTGATTTACCATGTGTTGAAGTGCATATTTCAAATGTACATAAGCGCGAGGAGTTTAGGCATAAGTCTGTAACTGTAGCGGCCTGCGTTGGTCAAATTTGTGGGCTTGGACTTTTTGGGTACATTGCTGCACTGGATTATTTTATTGCGCAGGAGAAAAATAATGCAAAATAAAAAACTATGTGTAATTGGCGACCCTATAGAGCACTCAAAATCGCCAATTATCCACAATACTATGATAAAAGCCATGAATTTACCATATGTTTACGATTATAACAAAGTTGCAGCAGGTGACATAAAAAAATGGATTGAAACTGCAAAACGTGAAAATTATGTAGGATTTAACGCAACAATGCCTCATAAAGTTGACATAATTCCATTTGTCGATGTGATGGATGATGAGGCGAAACTTTATGAAGCGGTAAATACTGTATGTTTTAGAGATGATAAGATTTATGGGTTTAATACAGATGGAATAGGCTTTCTTTATTCTCTTTTAGAAAAAGGAGTAGAGGTAGGCGAGAAAACCGTGACTGTAATTGGAGCAGGTGGAGCAGCAAGCGCAGTTGCTTTGAAAATGGTTAAAGAAGGTGCGATGAAAGTAAATGTTTTAAATAGAAACATAGAAAAAGCAGAAAGTTTATGTGCTAGATTTAAAGATAAAATGCAGGCTTTTGCTTTTACTAATCAGAACTTAAATTTGCTTGCAAAAGATACAGATATACTAATAAACGGAACCTCTCTTGGAATGGGTGGTGTAGATAGAGATTTTGAAGATTTAAGTTTTTTATCTGCTTTACCTAAAACGGCGATAGTGTGTGACTTGATTTATTATCCTGAAAAAACAAAGTTACTAAGCAGGGCACAGGAGTTAAATTTAAATACCTTAGGTGGTATAGGAATGTTATTGTATCAAGGCATATATGCTTTAGAATATATGACAGGGACAAAACTTGATTTTAATAAAATGGCAAGTTTGGTGAAAAATGAGCTGGCAAAATTGTTTTAAAAAATTTTGGAGGATGCACTAATGTATGCTTTGGGTATAGATATAGGCACAACAGGTATTTGTGTTTTAGCAATAAATATAAATACTGGAAAAGTGGAAAAAATTAAGAATTTTGATAATGATAGCAATATAAAAACGCTAAATGAATATGAAAAAATTCAAGATGTAAACTATATATTAAATATAATTTTAAAAGAAGTTCAAAATTTTGAAGAGTTATATCACCCTTTATGTATTGGAATTAGCACTCAAATGCATGGAATATTATATCTTGATGAAAAAGGTGATGCGGTAAGTCCGCTTTTTACATGGCAGGATAGCAGAGGAAATTTAAACTATGATGGCGATATAACATATGCCGAAAAGCTTTCACAAGTGAGCGGATATAAGCTATCATCAGGATTTGGAATGGTAACACATTTTTGGCATGTTAAAAACAATTGCTTACCTGAAAATGCAAAACAATTTGCAACAATAGGTGATTATATTGCTATGAAACTTGCAAGACGTAATAAGCCATTAATGCATATTAGTAATGCACATTCTATTGGGATGTATGATTTTAAAAAGCAGAATTTTGATAAAGATGAAATGCAAAAAGTAGGGCTGAGTACCAAATTTTTGCCAGCGCTTACTGCTGAATTTGACATAGTTGGAACGACTGATAATAATACAAAAGTTGCTGTTTGTATAGGTGATAATCAGGCAAGTTTTATAGGCTCTGTAAAGGAAATTGAAAGTTCTGTTTTAGTAAATGTAGGTACGGGTAGCCAAATTTCTTTTTGTGTTGATGAACCATTTTCAAGTGATGATTTAGAAGCAAGACCGCTTTATAATAATAAATATTTAGCTTGTGGGGCATCTTTGTGTGGAGGTAGGGCATATGCACTACTTGAGCATTTTTTTGCACAGGTGGTAGAGATGGCTACAGGCAAAGTTTGTGAAAATTTATATGGAAAAATGTCTGAAACTTTTTTAAGCTTCAAAGAAATAGATAATCCCTTAAAAATTAAAACTACATTTGACGGCACAAGGTTTGATGTGAATAGAAGAGGTAGTATTGATAATATAGGAATTAATAATTTTACTCCAATTCATATGATAGAAGGGTTTATAAATGGTACTGCACAGGAACTTCATGGGTTGTATCAATCATATGAAAGCATAAAGAAGCCTTGCCACAATATGCTTGTAGGTGCTGGAAATGGAATTAGAAAAAATAAAGCTTTGATGGAGGCATTATCAAATAAATTTGAAATGCAAATGAGTGTACCCACGCATAAAGAAGAAGCTGCTGTAGGTGCTGCGATATCTGCACTGGTAGCAAGTGGTGTTGTTTTAAAAATTGAAGAGGGGACAAACCTTATTAAATATTAAAATGGTAGTAAGAAAATGTAATTTTCATTTTCTTACTACCTCCAGACCGCCCTAAAACCCACAACCGCAAAAAATGAGCCAGCTTGGCTCATTTTTTGTTTCCTGCGTCACAAATTCCCTAAAATCTTCCTCATATACCTTCGTATTACTCGGTCATTTTAGGGAATTTGTTCCTTGTCTTGCAGATTTTTAGACAGTCTGCCATCGTGCACAAAAAAGTGAGACTTTTTTGACACGCAGAAGGTAGTAAGAAAGTGTAATTTTCATTTTCTTACTACCTTCTGTTTTTACAAAATATTAATTATTTTGAAAGACTCAACACTACTCCTTGGTCGCCTTCAATTCTTACAGTGGTGCCACTTGTCAAAATTTCTGTTGCGTTTTGAGCTGCAATTAACACAGGTATATCAAGTGCAAGGCCGGCTATTGCAGCGTGAGAATTTTCAGACTCCTCTTCGGTAACTATGCCAGATGCCTTTCTAAGTATTGGCATAATTGTGTTTGATGTTTTTGGTATTACCAAAATATCACCGTCAATAAAGTTAAGCTTAGCTTCTTCCTCGGTTTTACACACGCAAAGTCTTCCAGATACACTGCCTTTGTTTACTGTTGTGCCCTCAACTAAAATATTACCTACTAGATGAACTTTTAGCATATTTGTAGTACCAGATACTCCAAGTGGAATACCTGCAGTAATAACTGCAATGTCACCGCTTTTAACATACCCAGCTTCCTCAGTTATTTTTACAACATTTTCAAATAATTCATCAGTGCTTTTCATTTCTGTCATTAAAAGTGGTGCAACACCCCAAGACATATTCATTTGTCTTAATACTTTTTCATCAACACAACCGCATATAATAGGGCAAGCTGGTCTGAATTTTGATATAAGTTTTGCAGTTTTACCAGTTTTTGAAGCGGTTAATATTGCAACGGCACCAAGGTCATGCGCTGTGGTGCAAGTTGCGTGAGAAATAGCGGAGGTTACATCTTTATTGTCTACAAATGTTCTTGCTTGATGTCTTGCTACATAGTTTATGTCTTTTTCTGTATAGCAAGCTATTGTGTTCATGGTTTTTAGCGCTTCTACAGGGTAGTCACCAGCTGCAGTTTCACCGCTTAACATAATTGCGCTTGTACCATCATAAATTGCATTTGCAACGTCAGTGGTTTCTGCTCTTGTAGGTCTTGGATTTTTCACCATTGACTCAAGCATTTGAGTAGCTGTAACAACTTGTTTTCCTGCTGTATAAGACTTTTTAATAATCTCTTTTTGAATTTTAGGTATCTCCTCTAAATGAATTTCAACACCCATGTCACCTCTTGCAATCATAATTGCGTCAGAAGCTTTAATTATTTCATCAATATTATCAACACCTTGTGCGTTTTCAATTTTTGAAACAAGTTTGATATTGTCGCAATCGTTTTCTTCAAGTACTTGTCTAATTTGCGCAACATCCTCTTTGGTTCTTACAAAAGAAGCTGCAATAAAATCAAAATCTTCTTTAATTGCAAACTGAATATCACTTATATCTTGTGAGCTTACATAAGGCATAGAAAGTTCACAACCGGGAACATTAATTCCCTTGTTGTTTGAAACTTTGCCACCGTTTTGCACTTTGCAAAGAATTTTATCGTCAAAAATTTTTTCAACACTTAGCGCTATAAGTCCGTCATCAATTAAAATTGAAGTTTCTTTAGTAACATCTTTTGGCAGGGCAGAAAATGTTATTGCACAGCCATTTTCATCGCCATCTCTGTCGTCTGTATAAAGTGTGAAATCTTGTCCTTTTTCAAGCATTACAGAGCCGTTTTTGAATTTTTTTGTCCTTATTTCAGGTCCTTTAGTGTCCATTAGCAGTGCCACAGGTTTATTAAGTTCTGTTCTAATTTTTTTAACCATATTTGCACGCACTCTTTGTTCGTCATGTGTTCCGTGTGACATGTTAATTCTGGCAACATTCATTCCATTTATAATAAGTTCCCTTATGACATTTTCATTGTCAGTTGACGGGCCTAAAGTGCAAATTATTTTAGTCTTACGCATGTATTTTCTTTTTTCCATAAAATTACTCCATTCTGATATATAAGTTGCTTTTGATATTTATAGAATAACATAAAATCAGGAAATTTTCAAGAACAAGGCGATAATTACATTTAATCTTCTAATACTTCAATTTCGCAGATAATATTAGAATTGTAAATTAGCTTATTATCCTTTATATGCATAGGGGAAATATTTAAGAGCTTTTCATTTTTAATGTCAGAAAATCCTAAAGGAGCAGAAATTCCTGTATCTCTTAAATAATAAAACATTTCTCTAAAAATTGCGGTTTGATATATGTCTATGTCTTTTGCAAATGAAAAATTTTCGCAAATATCAAAACAATCAGATATGTTTATATAAATAATGTTTTTACGATTTAGCAAAGCTCTTGCTACATCACGCAGATATGCCCTGTAAAAGCCCCATTCATATGCCCACGTAAAACCAGCAAGCAGTTTCTCTACCGAAAGTTCGCCGCTTTTAATTCGTACATATTTAAATAATTCTAGTATAAGCTTGGAGCCTTCAAGTTTGTCAAGCACCAAATTTAATGTGTCTATAAACTCATTTGGGTTATTTTGATAACTGCCAAATGAAAGCGGTAAATATACTACTTCAGCTGTGTGAAGCGTAAGGTTTTTAGCGCTAAAGTGGTTCCACCAAGCCTTTGGGTGAATGTCTTTAATTGCTTGTTTTGCAAACATAATTATCTCCTTTCATCTAGCAGTAGTCATTAAATACTTCATGGCCTTCACGCAGGGTATAGTCTTCATTAATAAAATTAAATTGACCTGCATCATGCCAAATTGCACCGCCCTTTATGTCATGCAAGTCAGCTACCTTGCTATAACAAAGTGCATGAGCTAAAAAGCCTATTTCGTGAGAATTTAAAACACTTAAATTAACTTTCATATTTTCAATTCTCCAATCAGGATCGACAGAGCCCCAGCAAGTTTCAGTTACTAAAACTTGCTTTCCAACACTTATTGCATAGTCTTTATACTCTTTTATTACATCATAATAAGTATCAAGTCTTCGTTTCATTTCATTATAGTCATTATGCGCTTGAATATATGGATGAATTAAAATGACATCAACATGTGGTTCAAGTTTTTTCATAGCGTTTTTATAATCATGCCCACTAAGGCTTAAACCGACAGGGGCGATGGGGTTATGGCTTTTAATTCTTTTGCATAAAAGTACAGAAAGCTCAGCATCTTCTATCGCAAATTGTCCCATTTCATCAAGTGATTTGTAATATGAAAAAGGTTCATTGCAGGCATCCCAGATTATAATGCGCTCGTCCAAACGATATTTTTCAAGCAAATCATCAACATATGATAAAATCTTATCTCCAACATAATATTTTGTGCCCTTTAAGGTGTGTTCTAGGTACAAACCTCCGTTATCACAAAAAACATTGTGCCAGCGGTTTTCAAGGCATGGAATGACCTTTAGGCCTAGGTCATCGCAGACGCACAGCATAGATTCAACTTTTTGCATGAATTTTTCATTGTCAAAATACCAGTCTTGAAAAGACAACCATAATCTTATTGTATTAATTTTTGGGAAATATTTTTTTCCAAGTGTAAGTTCCTTTTTAATTTGCTCATAGTCAAAAAAAGCAAACGCTTCATAAGAGCTATTTGCATAACCAGGTTGAAAATTAAATCCACGTATTTCAGAACAGTTAAGTTTTAACATACATCCACCTCCGAGTGTATTAATATATATTTACATATTACACTAAAATGGCATATAAAGTCAATTTAATATATATAATTTATTCAAAAACAGATATTTGACTTTATAACTTATTTATGGTAAAATTTTAATCGTTATTTTATGAAATTAGGTGAATTAAATCGTGAAATTTATTGATGAATTTAAAAAGTTTATAAGCAAAGGAAATGTGATGAACCTTGCTGTAGGTGTAATTATTGGCGGTGCATTTACTGCCATAGTAACATCTTTGGTAAATGATGTAATAATGCCATTTGTTACAATGTTTACAGGTAACAGCATGGAGCATATAGTAATTGAGTTAAATGGCGAGTCTGTAATTAGTATAGGTAAATTTATAGCGGCAATTATCAACTTTTTAATAATTGCGTTTATTGTTTTCCTCATGGTAAAAGGACTTAGTGCACTACAAAGAAAAAAACCAGAACCTAAAGCGCCTGAGTGTCGCTGTCCGTTTTGCAAATCAGAGGTTCATAAGGAGGCAACACGCTGTCCGCACTGCACATCTGAGATTGAGGCATCGTCTTAAATAGTAAAATCTTAAGGGTTTGAAACAAATTTTTATTTTTGTTTCAAACCCTTTTTATATTAAAGTATTATTCAACGCTTTTTAAAGATTCAATCATATTTATTTTTTTAAGGCTTGATAGCATTAATGTGTTTATCATTATAGAAAAGGCGAAAGTAAGAAGCACTGAATATATAATACCTAAAGGTGAAACGCTTCTCACAAACATTATAAAGTCCATTTCAATTTGTGTGATAATGAAGTTATGAGCCCATATTCCAAGGAAAATACCAAGCACTGCGCCAAAAACAGTCAATACCATGTTTTCTTTAAAGATATAGTCCTTAGTTTCATTATGTCTAAATCCTAAAACTTTAAGGGTTGCAATTTCTCTTTTTCGCTCACTTATATTTATACTTGTCAAATTGCTAAGAACAACAAAAGCAAGAGCGGCAGCTGAAATAATTATAACAGCAACTACTATATTCATGCTAGTAGAAATATTTTCAAAACTAGAAACAATGCTTTCGTTAAGTGTAATTCCATTAACGTTTTCAGTATTTAATATACCATCTCGTGTTAATTGAGAACTCATGTCACCCTTAATTAAAATAGAGTTTTTTGGAGCATCTGATTTAAATAATGCTTCATAATACGTATCACTCATAATTATTTCGTGATTTATATATTTTTCATATACTCCGCCAATTACAGCACTTTGAATTTCTCCACTTATGCTACTTATTTCCACCTTGTCACCAATATCTACATTTAAAAGTTCAGATATCTTTTTACTTATCAGCACAGAATTGTCTGTTAAATTAAGCTGATTTTTTGTGTGTGAATCTCTTATGATATTCATGCTTTCTAATGTAATATTATCATCATAAATTTGAATATAGGAAACAATTTCGTTATCGTTATAAACGGTTTGTGATGCATAACTTGTGATTGCCTGTGTTTTAAGTGTGGCATCAATTTTTGAAATATCAGTTATAATTTTGGCATTTTCTTCTGTGTTTTCTGTTGTTGATATTACAGCAGAGTATAGTGTCAGTTCTTCATACTGGATATCCGCAATTCCACTGATTGAACCTTGCATTCCAAATCCACTTACAAGAAGACAAGTACAGCCCGCAATTCCAAAAATTGACATAAAGAATCTTTGTTTATATCGAATTAGATTTCTTGCTGTAATTTTAGCGGTAAAAGAAAATTTACTCCAAAGAAATGGAATTTTTTCTAAAAAAACTTTTTTACCAACTGTAGGTGATTTTGGACGGAGTAAGACACTTGTAACTTCAGATGTTTCGGCTTTTATAGAAGCAAAAGTAGTAAGACCCATCAAAACAAGGAAAATGGCTACTGATATTATCATATTGAACCATGGTGTATCATAATTTAGTGGTGGAAGATTGTACATAATACTCCATGTGCCATATACAATGGGTGGAAAAATCATGATACCAAGTAAAGCTCCTAAAATTCCGCCAATTAAAGTTGCACTAAGTGCGTATATTAAATATTTTGATGCACAACTAAATTTGCTATAGCCAAGAGCACGGAAAATACCAATTTGTCCTCTTTGCTCATCTACCATGCGTTTCATTGTGGTTAGACATACAAGCGATGCGACAAGGAAGAAGAAAATGGGGAAGATAAGCCCTATAATTTGCATTTGGTTTACGGTATCTTTGTATGTTGCCATTGAGTAATGCATATCTCTTGTTAAAATAGTCCACTCGCCATTTTCGAGTGCGTCAATTTCACTTTTGGCACTCTCTATATCTTTTAAAGCTTCATCAAATTCCTTTTGACCATTTGCAAGTGCAGTGGAGAGATTAATTTGTGCTTCATTTAAGGCTTGCTCGTTTTTTATAAGTTCAGATTCTATTTGTGCTGCAATACTTGCATCTATAGGAAGTTGAGCTCTTGCAGCCTCAATTTCTTTGTATCCTAAATCTATTTCATTTTGTGCATTTTCCATTTTTGTGTTAAACTGCTCTACATTTTTACTATATTCTTGCAAAGCAAGTTCATACTCAAAAAGTGCATCAGATTTAACTTTTTCTGCTCTGGTAAATTGAGCAGTAGTCGATACATCGTTAATAGATATACTTTTATCATCAATTAATTTTGAGTAATCATCATTGAAAAAATCAAGTAAAACTGCGTCTTTACTGCCTATATATGCCGTAGTATAAAAATCAGCAACAAAAGCATCTTCTTGTAAATACAGAAATGAGTTTAGCATTAAACTATCGAGAGTACCAGAGCCTTTTTCAAGACTCATATAATTTGGTGTGTTAACTAAGCCAACAACGGTGTATTCAGTATATTTGAAAATTTCATTAAGTGGTGAAGCTCCTCTTTCAAGTGTAATAACATCACCTATTTTAGGAGTTTCATATAAGTCATTAGGAGATTCAGCCAAAACTTCACTGGGTGAAGTGGGATACCTTCCGTCAACAAGATTGAGTTTGTTTAAATAATTATCTTCATTAAATGACTCTATGCGAAAGATATAATCATTTTCATCAAAGTTTGCTTGGATATCGTAAAAGTGGCCACCTTCAACAATGAAGTCTTCATCTATGTCGCTTAAAGTGTTAAGGTCGGTCTCATCAAATCCGTAATTTGAAAAAATTTGAAAGTCGAACAAAGCATAATCGTCTAAATATTTGTCCACGCTTTGACCCATAGCAGATGATATAGATAACATTCCAGCAAAAAATGAAACACCCATGAATACAATCGTTATTAACAAGCTATATTTTCCTATAGACTTTTTTATAGTCCGAAAAGTATCAATAAGCAGTTTGTTTTTCATCTACCATTCTACCTCCTCTATAGATTTAGGAGAGTTGTTTAGTGAAACTGATGAAATTTTACCGTTTTTTACTTTTATTACCTTATCGCCAATAGGAGCGAGTGCGAGATTGTGGGTAATAAGAACTACAGTCATGTTATATTTTCTGCAAGTGTCGTGAAGTAGTTTCAAAATTTGCTTTGACGTTTCATAGTCTAGTGCACCTGTTGGCTCGTCACATAATAAAAGTTTTGGATTTTTTGCAAGCGCTCTTGCAATAGCAACCCTTTGTTGTTCACCGCCGGAGAGTTGTGCCGGAAAATTGTTTTTCCTAGCATCTAAGCCTACTTGTGAAATTATTTTATCTACAGCAAAAGGTTTTTTTGATATTTGTGTTGCAAGTTCTACGTTTTCTATAGCGGTAAGATTTTGGACCAAATTATAAAACTGAAAAACAAAGCCTATGTCAAATCTTCTGTATTCAGTTAGCACTTTTTCATTTTCAGAACTTATTTTTTTGCCATCAACCAATATTTCGCCCGAGGTGGCATAGTCCATACCTCCTAAAATATTAAGAATTGTACTTTTACCAGCGCCTGAAGCACCTGCAATAATTACAAATTCTCCCTTGTTTATTTCAAAATCAACTCCATCAAGCGCCTTTATGTCAACTTCACCCACATGGTAAATTTTTTTGACATCTGAAAATTTTATATAACTCATATTATCCTCCGTAAATATAATTTAACTGTTTCGTCCACTAATAGCACAGACATATCGATTTGTTTTTATATTCATCTTTGCCTATAGCCTCTATAAGAAAGTAAGCAACATCTGATCTAGCAATATTTTTTCCACCTTTAGGCACTGAAGTATCAGAAGTTCTGAATTTCTTGGTCATTTCTCCGTCAGTCAGAGATAAAGGCCTTAATATTAAGTAATCAAGTCCGCTGCTAATAATGATATTTGCTGCATTTTTATGGTCTGCAATGGCATTTTTAAAGAATAAATTTACAAATAGTTTTGCAATAAAGCCTGGCATTTCATTATGAATTCCAGCAGAACTTATATGAAATATTTTTTTAACACCTGACTCTTTTAGCGCAGGAACTATTGTTTTAATCATATCAGACAATAGGGTAGACTTTTTATTTGCATCGCCACCAAGGCAAGAAATAGCAAGCTCATGGCCTTTTGACACATCGATAACAGAGCTTTTATCAAATAAATTTGCTGTTTTTAAAGTTAAGTTTTCGTGAGAGAGTGTAATTTTACTTTCACTGCGAACAACTGCAGTAACTTTATGGCCTGACTTTAAAGCTAAATCTAAAACTATACGACCTGTTTTTCCACTTGCTCCAAATAATACTATTTTCATATTTCCTCCTCAATATGTTCTAACATTAAAAATATCTTTTCCATGTATATATACATGAGCTTTTTAAATTGCACATTACTTATATTACTGCTGCATTTTAAACTTACTCCTTCTCGTATTCCAGCAAAAATTGATTTTGCAATCATTTTTGAAAAAAATTGAGCTCCTTCATCTTCATCTATAGAAGATTGTTTTGACAGAGAAATTATTGAGCTAATTAATTTAATTAGTTCATTTTGATAAGCACCATTAATCTGCTCATCACTGACAATAATAGTCATTTCACTTGGGAAGTCATTTTGTAACATTACTAAATTATCCACAAAGTCGGTCAAATATTTTCGTATCGTGCTTTCGCTTAAAAGTGTGATATCACAAAGAAGATTATGGTCAAAAACATTTAATTTTGTGAGCACAGGTGACAAAACTTCACAAACTAACTCTTGCTTGTTTTTATAATACCTGTAAATATTTCCGACAGGTGTTTGAGCTATTTTTGAAATAGCCCGCATAGAAGAGTTTGCAATTCCATTTTTTAAAAATTCATTTTTGGCAGCTTCTACAATTCTTTTTCTTTGTTCATCTTTTAAAACTTGGGCCATTTTTTCACCTACTTATAATATCAATAAAGAACATGTGTTCATTATTGATATTATATTATAAAGTCAAATTTGTCAAGGCTTAAGATAAATAAAAATAGCTGGGACAGTTTGAAAACTATCACAGCTATTTTAAAATGACAATTAGTAAGGCTCGCCCCTTAAAAAAGGAGAGAGCCTTAACTTTTTTATAAGTTTTAAAGATGACAAAGTGAATACAATTGTCACAATATCTTTAAAAAACACTTTCTAAGTGCAATTTCAATTATTCAAACTCTGCTTTAACACTTCTCAAAAATAAATTGGTGAGCTCGTCTTTTGGCGGACTGTTTTTGTGCACAATATTGTAAACAGCCTTTGAAATAGGCATCTCAATGCCAAGCTCTTCGCTCAGCCGTATCAATGCTTTAGCTGTATATACGCCCTCTGCAAGTTCGTCTACATTCTTGCCCGACACAAAAAGCTCCCCAAAGCGGCGATTGTTTGAATGTTTTGAAAAAAGTGTTGCTTCATAGTCGCCTAGGTGACAAAGTCCATAAGCTGAGAGCTCATCTCCGCCAAGTGTCTTTATAAGCCTTGCAACTTCTCTCGCACCCCTTGCCATGAGCACACCTTTCATGCTCTCGTAGCCGTAGCCGTCAAGAAAGCCCGCAGCAATACCGATTACATTTTTAGCGGCAGCGCCTATTTCCGTGCCGATTAAGTCATTGCCAATATAAAGCCTTATCAAATCGCTGCTGAGAATGTGAACAATGCGTGCCGTAAGCTCTTTATCGGCACTGTCAACCACCATTCCGCCTGGCACCTCTGCTGTGAAGCTCTGCACATGTCCAGGGCCTGCAAGGACAGCAACCGCTGCTTTTTTTGTCACAGTTTCCAAAAAGACCTCTGAAAGCCTCTTTCCACTCTCTTGCTCAAGTCCTTTCATGCAAAGGAGAAAAGTCTTGTCGTCTATATCTTCTTTATCAAGAACTGAAAGAAATGAGCGAAGCGCCTGCGAAGAGATGGAAATTATGCAAAGCTCAGCACCTAAGAGTGCCTCTGTAAGATTTGTTGTGAGCTTAACGCTTTCGGGCATTTCGAGGAATTTGTTTTTTCGTTCTCTTATAAAGCGCTCAATGTCGGAAGAGCCCTCTAGTCCCCACATGGTGACATTATGCCCTATTCTGTTTGCATACCACGCTAAAAAGCTTCCCCAACGGCCACAGCCAAGTACAGTAATATTCATTTATCCTCCGAGTGTAAAATTATTTTATTTTTTAATATCTTATTCGACATTAGTTAAATGTATGGTAGCATATAAATATAAAAATATCAAGAAGCAAGGTGATTATCGGTTGGTGCTATTAGTTCATATTTCATTTATCCATTAAACACTGTATAAAAAGTATTGGTAGCAGTATCTTTATTAATTATAATTAACTTGCTACAATAATTAAGCGCAAGCGCAGGCGTGTGAAGAACAACTACGGAGCTTTTATTTTTTTCTTCTATTTGAGCGTTAAAAGTCTTAAATAAGTTATGGGTATTTATTTAAAATAGACTTGCCACCAAGTTTAATAAAATTCTCTAAAATAGTTTTGGGAACTGATAGTTGGCCAGAAACTAAAAATATACTGTTACAACTCTATGCATAGCACAAAATAGGCTTAATTTTAACAAAAAATAGCAAAAAAGTATTTAAGCTGTTTTTAGACTTAAACACTTTTTTTGGCACCCTCTGCGAGAATCGAACTCACAACTAACCCTTAGGAGTAGGAAAAATCACCATTTTTTAATCTA
>CAYJJB010000023.1:0-25456 GCA_964370405.1 uncultured Eubacteriales bacterium
ACCTCTCTTTGTATCAAAATAGGTATGCAAGTCTTTAATTTCAAGTAATGCCATTATTTCTTACCTCCTATTTCTCATTAGAGCGAGGATCCATCGCCTCACGTAAAGCATCGCCTATAAGGTTTACACTAAGAGCTGCCACAATTACAAATACTGCAGGCAGTATCCAGCGCCACCAGTAAAACTCAACAACTGTTATATCTTGCGCAGAGGTTAGCATATTACCCCATGAAGGTGTAGGCTCTGCAACACCGAAACCTAGGAAAGAAAGTGCTGCCTCTGATAAAAGTGAGCTTGCATAAGCAAGTGTAACATTAACTATAACAAGATTAAATACATTAGGTAAAATGTGACGCCACATGATAGCACCTTGTTTAATACCAAGTGCTCTTGCAGCTAGTACGAAGTCTTTTTCACGCTCTAGCAGTAGCTGAGCACGAATTAGTCTTGCAAGTGGCATCCAGCCTAGAAGACCCAAGATAACCATGATTAGATACATACGTTGTTCTTGAGTAAGCAAGAAGCCTATCGCATATGACAGCGTAATTGCAATTGGATAAAACGGGATTGCAGAGAAAACGTCTGTAATACGCATTAGTAAGTGGTCTACAAATCCACCAAAATAACCTGAAACAAGACCTACAAATAGCGCTATGAAAGTAGAAATTACAACCGCAATAGCACCAACTGTAAGTGAAATTTTACCACCGTGAATAATACGTTGGAAAATATCTCTACCAAATTGGTCAGAACCCATTAGGTAACCGCTGTTACCCCAAGCGTGAACATCGCCCTCTTCATCAATTGCATAAAATTGGAAGAAGTCAGCATATACATCTACTGCATTTGAAATATTAGGTACATTAGCTTGTCCAAGCTCTGTAGCGCCCCAAGACACAAGTTCGCCTGTGTCGGTAACTGCTGCAAAGTTACTATAACCTGCATCAATTTCAACTATAGTTCCCTCATACTCTGGCAAAGTATCAAGATCTGATAATGAGCTACCCCAAAGGTAAACTTCACCATTATCTGCAAGTGCAAGCACATTTCTGTTTGTTGCAGCTATATCAACTATGTTTACACTGCCATCAGTTAGCTCTTCTGGGAATAGTGTTACAAATTCTGTTCCTCTATCACCAATAACCGCCATAGTTCCATCATCAAGTAGTAAGGCAACGTTATTATCACCCTCTGCAATTTGTACTATACGTCCATAGTGATCAGGATGTACAAGTAAATTGTTTTTAGCTTGTGTACTACCCCAAACGTAGAAGTTACCATCTGTTCCTACAAGGGCTGTCCACTGAGAAGTTGCAACCATTTGTTTAATTGATACATCAGGATCTGCAAAAACTTCTGCTACTTCTTCAGGGATTATTGTTTGTTCATTACCATAGTAACCCCATCCGTAAACATTTTCGTTTTCATCAACTGCCATGATATGATTACCACCACATGCGATGTCAACTATTTTGTTATCGTATACTTCTTGTGGTACATCAAATATATAATCAGAAACATTGTTTTGTTTTTTGTTTGACTCTGTACCCCAAATGTAAAACTCTCCATCATCAGTAATTGCGGCACTAAAGGACACACCAGATGATATTTCAACCACGTTCTTATCATTTAACTCTTTTGGATAGTTTAAGTAATTAATACCTGGTTGAAGGTTAGAGTTTGTAAGCTCTGTATAAGTTAGGTTTATAGGATAAATTACTGAGCCTAAAAATGATATTAATAATATACATACAAAGCCAAGTAAACCTATAATTCCAAGTTTATTTGAGAAAAAGTTTTTAAGTATGGTTTTTAGAGGGGTTTGTATTGCTTCTTCCTCTAAAACATTTAATTCGCTTTTGTTTCCACCGATAAATCTTTTAAATAGAGAGGTAGAAGATTTAGCGATTTTTTTGCCTGTGCTATCTTTTTTGTTTGACATATTTCTTCTTCCTCCTTAACTTAATTTAATACGTGGGTCAACTAGACCGTAAATGATATCTGCAACTAAAACTGATACTATGCTAATAACCGCAAAGAACAAGTTCATTGTTGAAATTAGATATAAGTCACGTGCAAAAACAGCATCTATCATAAGCTTTCCTATACCATTGTACTGGAATACTGTTTCTGTAATTGAAGAACCTGCAAAAAGTGCAAACAAGGTTCCAACTATGATAAATGAAACAGGGATAAGCGCATTTCTAAAAGCATGTGAATAAATAACAACTTTTTCACTTAAACCTTTAGCACGTGCTGTTCTAATGTAATCTTGGCTTAAAGCTTCTATCATTGCATTTCTTACATATCTTATAGCACCTGCAAGGCTAATAACAGTAAGAGTAATAGTTGGAAGTGCAAGTGTTCTTATCCACTCTACAGTTAAGTCCCAACCTTGTAAAAGCTCAGCATTTGGCATACCGCCTAAAGGCAGCCAGCCTAAATTTATTGAAAAAGTAAATATTAGCATTATAGCTAGGAAGAAAGAAGGCATTGAATATGTTATAAGAGAAAAAACCTGCCAGAAATTATCGAAAAGCGAACCACGTTTTGTGGCACATTTAATTCCTATGGGTATTGCCAAAAATAAATATAAAAAGTTTACACCTAAATTCAAAATAACGGTGTTTGTAAGAGGTTCACCGATGATATCAACAACATCTCTGTTGTTGCTTGTGGAATAACCGAAGTCACCTTGGAAAATATTTCCCATCCACGCAAAATATTGCTCCACATAACCTTTGTCTAGTCCCAGTTTTGTTTCCATTGCCGCATAAGCTGCATCATATTGCTCAGGCTCAAGTGTAGTTGGAAGCATTGCCCTTACAGGGTCACCTGGCATAATTGTGTTTATGGTAAACAATATTACTGATATTGCTAGCACAACAGGTATTAAAATTAGAAATCTTTTAATCAAATAGCGTAACAATTTTTACCACTCCTTTATCATTAAAATTTTTAAAAAGGGGAATGAGCTTTCAACTCATTCCCCTTTTAGGGATTAAATTTTTAAAACTACTCTTATGGTGTTTTATCTGTTTTTGTGATTTCACAAATTTTTTCGTACCAGCTAGCAAGTGGTGTTGTTGTTAGCGGATCTACGTTTTCATGTGTGATATCAAAATATTCATTTGAATATAGTGGAATTTCAGGCATTAGCTCATTCCAACGAACTTGGAAGTCAATCCATGTTTCGATGTAAGCTTCGTTGTCGCCAGGCTCAACTGCACGCATAGCTGCTGTAATTGTGTCAATTTCAGGGTCGCTAAGTTGTGTAGCATTTAGAGATGTTCCAACGTACTCTGAGTTCCATGATTGATATTTATCATCAACTGGTGTAAAGTTTGTAGCAAGGTTGAATGAGTGATAAATACGCTCGCCTTCTGGCTTGTCAAAACCATAGTAGTAATGGTCTAGTAGTGTATCAAAGTCACCTTTTGTTACGTTGAAGTCAACGCCTGCAAGTGGTGCATTTGCTGTGTACTGAATTTCAATGATGTCTGTAACTGAGTTCTCTGTTGTACCAAAGTGGTTGATAGTTAGAGTTTCGCCAGCTGCATTGTGTCTTAGGTAAGAACCATCAGTAGTTACTTTTTCTCTGTCAAACGCTGTAGTACCGTCTGCCTCAAATACCCACTCAGTTTGATCTAAGTAGTCATTAGCAGTATCAGTATTAAATGAAATTGGTTTTAGTGAAGCTTGTAGCTCAGCTTTGTTGTCTTGGTACATCCATTGTGATAGACCGTATGCACCGTCAACTGTACCGCCGTATCCGCCTAGAACGTGGTCTAGAACTGCTGAACGGTCGATTAGTGATGCAAGAGCCCAACGAACGTTAGCATCTTGAACAGGACCGAAGTCTGTAGCAAACGCTAAGTTACCGTAACCTGAACGTAGGTAGCTGTGAGCATTAGTTGTTCCTGAATCAGCTGCTGATTCAATTTTTTCGCCTTCGATAACGCCAGCAACTAGGTCAACTTGTCCATTTATAACCCACTCAACATCAGTATCTGATGGAATGTTTTGTTGAACAACGTTTGTTATAGTTGGTTTGTTACCGTTTAGGTCGCCTTTAAAGTACTCGTTAATAACAAGTGTAGCTGTTTTGTTTTGGTAGCTTACAAAGTTGTAAGGTCCACAAGTAATTGTAGGAGCAAAACGCTCTGTATCAGCTATACGTTGAGCATCAGTAGCGATATCGCCTTCTGTGTACTCAAGCCATGAACCTGTGTCATCACTCATAACTGTTGCTGTTGGGAAGTAAGTTGGAGTGTGGATAGGCATAATAGCAACTAGATTGTACTCCCAGAAGTATGGTAGGTTTTCAGCTGCAATTGTCATAGAGAATTGTGTATCAGAAATTAGTTTAACGCCTGAGAACACGTCTGTTTCGCCTTCTCTATACTCTGTGTATCCAACAAGTTTGTCACCTTGAACAGATTGTGTAGCACCAACGTCTAGCCAAGCTTTTGAGCCTTTTAGAAGAATAGATGCAACATAGTCTGTAGCTGTGATTGCTGTACCGTCATTCCACATGATATCTTCATGTAGTGTAATTGTATATGTTTTGTTGCCGTCTGCATCTAATTCTGTAGTAGAATCTGCAACAGCTACTGTATTAAGTACAAGCTCGCCTGCATCTGTAGAAACATATACATCCATGTAACCAGATGTTAATGTTTTAATTGCAAGGTCATATGAGTTGTTACTAAAGTCATGGATAAAGTCACCACTCATTTCAGGTGTACCTACAATAAATGTATCCATTGGGATTTCGCCAGCTGTTAGAGGCTTGATTTCCTCTTCGCTCTCTGTTTCGCTTTCTGCGCCGCTTGCGTCTGTGCTTTCAGTTTCGCTTACTGATTCACTGCCTGATGCTTCGCTGCTTGCAGGAGCAGATGAACATGCCGCGAACATAGAAACAAGTAATGCTAAAACTAAAAGTAGTGATAGTTTTCTCTTCATAATTCTTTCTCCTTAATTATTGAAATTTTATTAAAATTAGTTGCGCCAACTTTTTATAAAGTGACAAGCTAAATTTAATGGCATAAAAATACGACAATTTGTCCTGTATCAATATGATAATTGATATTAACACAAAATTAACAATTTGTAAAGCAGTGAAATACACTATTATTTCTTTTTTAGAAAAATAATTCATTTTCGCTCGAATAAAATCATATTTATTTTTCTAAAATACAAATTTAATTTTATCACTGTACTACACTACCGTGATTTTTTTATTTAAAATTAACTAAAGTATTTCACGATATTACAAACTAGCTGTTACTTTAAACAAAGATGATTTTTAGGCACTTTATTCTTGCAAAAATGACAAGTTTTAGCCGTTTTTTAAGAGTATTTTGACAGACTAGCCACCGCAAACACTCAAATGCAAAATATCCCTATATTTAAATTTCAAAATCTTTGCTTGTATATTCCTTAAGTTTCGGCATTTTGGACGGCTTTCTTTTTATAGGGTCATAAACATAATGCGAACAGCTAAGTGGACTCTCTTCATTAAACATGCATCTAATACTCTGTTTTGAGTAGTTGTTAGCGCAGTGAGAACAACTTGCCTCTATATTTTTACCAAAAACTATTACTTTTTTCTTTTTAAATATCCTACTAAAAAAACTCATACTTACCCCTCTTTCCTTTTGCATTTTATCATAATATATTTTTTAAATCAACTACTGCTCTCTTTACTTAAATAAATATATACTGTACTAAGCAAAAGTAGCGATAAACTGCCAAGTGCGCTCCCACTAAAAACCTTTATTGGTATTGCATTAAAACTGCTAATTACTTGTATGCTTTGCGGAAAGAGATATATAAGTAGGCTAAACACTCCACCGCTTATCAAAACATTGCAAATTCGTGCAAGATAGAACTTCCCAAAATTTACGTTTTTAAAAAAAGAAAAAACTTGAAGATGCACACAAAGACCACCAAAAGAAAGTCCCATAACATATATTAAACTGCCAGTTCCTAGGCTTTTGGCCACTTCCACCCCATGTATTATATCTACTCCCATAAAAAATAAACTCTGCGCATTAGCGCCACTGAAAAAATCATTAACCCCCATAATATACAGTAGAGGTACGAAAGATGAAAATATTACTACATGCACACACATATTCACAGTGGCAGACAGCGATATTTTTGCAGCCTTTTCAATTATATTTTTCTTTTTTATGTAAGTTTTATTTAAACCTCTTCTTGGAAGTGGCTTAAACAGTGCTGTTAATATTGCTATAAGCAGTGAAGCTACAACTGTAGAAATAAATAAAAGTACGCCTACATTTATACTTCCTAAAACTTGTGCGCCTACAAATAAAACAGTAAAGGGTATTCCTGGATTTAAAGTATAGAGCATAAGCCTATTTTTTTCCTCTTCATTAATTTCACCATCTTCAAAAAGCCCAGAAACCAGTTTTGCTCCAACAGGATATCCAAAGCAAAGCCCAAACAGCACCGCACTAAAACAAATAGGCGGAAGTTTTAAAACATATTTTGTAAAGTTTTGGCATAGTTTTGTAATATAAAAACAAGGTTTCGTAAGAGAAAAAAGCGAAGATAAAAACATAAATGGAAACAGCGATGGAATTAGCACGTATAAGCAGTAATCAATACCCTGTACGACTCCATCTGACACCTCGGCTCTATAAAGCACACAACAAATAAAAAGTAATAAAAACACAAAAAATAAAGCAATATTATTAAAAAGATTTTTCAAACTCTCTCCCCCTTTGTTATTAAATGTATTTTTTTATCATAAAATTTATGACAACGAAAGGAGATTATAAATAGATGATTGATTCATTACCAAATTTAGTTCAAGGCACGCATGTGCAAATTTTAGGCAATAAAGAAATAATTATAGACGGCTGTGACGGTGTTATTAATTATAATGAAAACTCTGTATCAGTAAAATCAAATCGATTAAAAATAACTATTGAGGGCGAAAATATGCGAATTAAAACCCTATCAGACAAAGATATCTCTCTAAAAGGGTTCATTAAATCAGTTAATTACGAATATATTTGAGGTTTACATGTTTGAAAAGATTTTCCACCTATTAACAGGCTTTGTCATAATACATATAAGCGGAAAAGACGCCTACCGCTTTATTAATCTATGTATGAAAACCGGCATAAGATTTTGGGGATATAAGCCTTATAATGACGGCTATAAAGTCTGTTTAAAATTTAAAGAATACAAAAGTTTACGACAAATTAAAAAGAAATGCGATGTAAAAATTAAGCTTATAAAAAAACGAGGACTTAGGCTTAAATTTAAATTTATTAAAAAAAGACCTGGTCTGGTTTTAGGTTTTATAACTTCCATTTTTCTTTACATATTTTTATTATCAAGGGTGTGGAGTGTAAATGTTGAGGGTGCAGGAGTTCATACCTCTGATGAAATACTAGAATATGCAAAAAGTATAGGTGTATACGTTGGCGCTGCACGCAGTAGTTTTGAAGAGCGAGATGCCACAAGGCATTTGCTTATGGAACTTGATAATTTAGAGTGGGCAAGCGTTAACACCTATGGCTCTACCGTGACTATTTCTGTAAATCATAAAGAAGAAAAACCAGAAATTATTAATACAAACGATGATACCGTTCAAAATATAGTTGCAAGTAAAGCGGGCATAATAAAAAGCATAGAAGCACAAGCAGGCAGAGTTTTTGTTGATGTTGGAGATACTGTATATGAAGGAGAACTTTTAGTGTCTGGTGTGTGGGACAGCAATGAAGGCAAAGAAGAATGGGCAAAGACCGACATTGTAAATATTTTTATGGTAAAAGCCAGAGCACAGGTAATTGCCCAAACAGAAAAAGTATTTACTGCGTCAATTCCAAAAATTCAGACAAATTATGAAAAGGGCAAAGTTGTCACACAAAATATTCTGTCATTTTTTTCACTGGATTTGCCACTTGGCCCACTTTTAGTTAAAAGCGGTGAGTACACTTTTTCTCAAGAAGAAAAGGCTCTTTATCTTCTTGGCACAAAAATGCCAATATCAATTTATCAAAACAGCTATACAAAACTTTATCCTTATAAAACTGTTTTATCCCTTCATGAATCAGAAAAAATTTTACAAGAAATGATAGAAGATGAAATTTTATCTTCCGATATAGAAATACTTTCAAGCAGTGACATAAACGTGCAACAAAATGGTGATTTTTTTGAGGCGCATGTGACTGTTACTTGCCTTGAAAACATAGCAAAAGAGCAACTTGTATATATAAAATAAGCTTATTTTTCACTTCGAGAAAAAACACTTGACAAGTTGTATAAATTTGCAGTAAAATTTCATATTAAATGACATATTTATCTCTTGAAAAAATTATGGTATAATATTTATGATAACAAAGCTGTGTAGGTTATTTTTTGTGTAAAAATTGTACATAGTTAAAAAAACAAACAATATGAAGGAGCATGTATTTGGAAAGAAAAATCGCTATAAAAAACATGGAGCAGGCGACAGAACTTTTTGGAAGCTTTGATGCTAATTTGCGGCTAATTGAAAAAGAATTTTCTGTAAGCATTATTTTGCGTGATGAAGAAATTAAATTTATAGGTGAAGAAGCGCAGGTCGAAAGTGCGATAAAGGTTGTTAACAACCTTTTTGACTTAATCGCAAAAGGCGAAAGTATAGACGCACAAAGTATTCGTTACTGCATAAGTCTTGTATTGGAGGGCAAGGAACAAAATTTTGCCAGTTTATCATCAGACACTATATGTATTACAAGCAAAGGCAAGCCTGTAAAACCCAAAACGGTGGGTCAAAAAAAATACTGTGACACAATAAAAAACAACACTATAACACTTGGTGTCGGTCCTGCAGGAACGGGCAAAACCTACCTTGCAGTTGCAGTGGCAGTTACCGCTTTTAAGGCAGGCAGTATTAATCGAATTATTTTGACAAGACCCGCAGTTGAAGCTGGAGAGAAACTTGGTTTTTTACCTGGTGATTTGCAGCAAAAAGTTGACCCTTATTTAAGACCTCTTTACGACGCCCTTTTTGATATGTTAGGGGCAGAAACTTATTTAAAATATCTTGAAAGAGGCAACATTGAAGTAGCACCGCTTGCATATATGAGAGGGCGAACACTAGATGATAGTTTCATCATTTTGGATGAAGCTCAAAACACCACTCCCGAACAGATGAAAATGTTTTTGACAAGGCTTGGCTTTAATTCAAGAATGATAATCACAGGCGACGTTACACAAATTGATTTACCTGACGGAAAGAAGTCAGGGCTTAAAGAAGCTGTACGTATATTAAAAAATGTAGAAGACATTGGAATTTTCAGATTCACTGAAAAAGACGTTGTAAGGCACAAGTTGGTGCAAGACATCGTGCGTGCTTATGAAGCCGCCACAACAAGACAAGAAAGATTTAAGGATAAAAAATAAAAGGATGTGTATGAACATGGGTAAAACGAAAGTAGTCATTACGAATGAACAAAAAGAGGTAAAAGTACCTACAGGAATTAGAATGCTTATAAGACGCACTTGCAACGCAGTGCTTGTATTAGAACACTTTAAAGAGGATGCCGAAATTAGCATAACCTTTGTGAACAATGAGCAAATTCACAAGTTAAACAAACAGTACCGAGGAAAAGACAGACCAACTGATGTGTTATCTTTCCCACTTGGAGAAAACGGAGTATACGATAAAAATCATACTAGCGGAGCTTTCATTTTAGGCGATATAGTACTTTCTGTAGAAAAAGCTATGGAACAAGCAAACAGATATGGACACAGTTTAGAACGTGAAATGGGATATCTCACAGCACACTCAATGCTACATCTTTTAGGATATGATCATGAAGATGGCGGAATGGAAAGAGTTAGAATGAGAGAAAAAGAAGAAACTGTTATGACACAACTAGGACTTCCAGGAACACTTAGTTATTTAATAGATAATGAAGAATAAAAGAAGCTTTTTAAAAAGTTTTATATACGCATTAAAAGGAATAATTTTTTGTATTAAAAACGAACGAAACATGCGTTTTCACACGGTTTTTTGCCTATATATTATATATTTTTCCTTTTACTTTAACTTAAATTACACAGATTATGCTTTGCTCTTTTTGGCGATGTCTGGCGTCTTTGTTACAGAAATGCTCAACACCGCCATAGAGAAGCTTTGCGATTTTGTGTGTAATAAACACAATAAATTAATAGGCATGATAAAAGATATTGCCGCCGGTGCAGTGTTTGTAAGCGCTTTGTTTGCTGTCTGCATCGGTGCTTTTGTGCTTTACAGGCCACAAGAAATTGTTTATATATTTAACTTGTTTACACAAAACTTAGCTTACTTGTGCGGGTTTATATTCTCACTAATATTGTCCGTTTTATATATAATTTACGGAATATCTTTTAAAAGAAAAATTAAATAGAATTTTAATAACAAACCAGAAAGGATAGTCACGGGCTACTTGCCCTATTTTTCATCGCATTTTATGCGGCGAAAGTGACATGGTTATAACAATGATAGAAAATACAGAAAAGTTATCTGCGTTTATCGCAATTGTAGGTAGACCAAATGTAGGAAAGTCCTCAGTTTTAAATAAACTTTTAGGGCAAAAAGTTGCAATAGTTTCAAGAAAACCACAAACTACACGAACAAGAATTATGGGTGTTTTAACACAGGAAGATCATCAAATGGTTTTCATTGACACCCCAGGTCTTATTAAGGCAAAAAATTCATTGGGCGAATATATGGTGCGCTCTGTTTTTGAGTCTGTATCAGGAGTTGATGCTTGTATGCTTGTGGTTGAAGCTGATACCGATATATCAAAAGCTGATATAGAACTTACAAAAAGATTTTCACAACAAAATATACCTGCAATACTTGTAATAAATAAAATAGATTTAGTAAAAGACAAAACAAAACTTATGGAGCAAATTGATGCACTAAATAAGCACTTTGAATTTAAGTCTATAGTTCCTGTAAGTGCAAAAGACGGGGATGGAATAAACATATTAAAAACTGAGCTTCAAAGCTTATGTATGCCAGGGGGTCACTTTTTTAGTGATGACACACTGACAGACCAACCTGAAAGAGTTATTGCCTCTGAAATAGTGCGTGAAAAAATATTAAGACTTTTAGACAAAGAAATTCCTCATGGTGTTGCCGTTGTTACAGAAAGCATGAAAGAACGCCCCGGTATCACAGACATTGATGCCACCATATACTGTGAAAGAAGTACTCATAAAGGTATTATCATAGGAAAAGGCGGAGAAATGCTTAAAAAAATAGGTACCTTTGCAAGAGAAGACATGGAGAAGTTTTTTGACTGCAAAATTAACCTTAAACTTTGGGTAAAGGTTAAAGAAGACTGGCGCCAACGACCTAATATACTTCACAATTTAGGCTTTAATAAAAACGATTTTTCACTATAACCTGTTTTTTCCTCCTATAATTTAGACTTTTTTGCAAATATTAAATATGAGTATTTCTAAATATAGCCGAGCTCGTTATTATATCTAAGTTGAAACGGAGTATTTTTTATGAATGAGAAAACTGCGTGGAGCATCTTTTTAAAAAGCGGAAAAGTTTTAGATTATATAAATTATTTAAACTGTAAAAAACCTAAGGTTTTAAAAACCATAAATAATCAAAACAAGGAATTTGACAATGCATGTAAAAACTCAAGGGCTAATAATTAAAGAGCAGGCAGTAGGCGAAAGCGACAGGCTTGTGACCATACTTACAAAGGACGAGGGTATAATAAAGGCGTTTGCAAAAAGAGCAAAATCTCTTAAAGACAATAAAAACGCCTCCACCTCTCTTTTGTGCTATTCAAAACTAAGTATATTTAAAGGGCGAGATAAGTATATCATTGATAACTCCTCGCCCATAGAAATTTTTTTTGGACTTCGGAAAAATATACTGTCCTTAGCCCTTGCCCAATATTTTTGCGAGCTTTGTGCATGGCTTGTGCCTGAAAATACAAATTCCGAAGAATTTTTGCGCATAGTTTTAAACTCCTTAAGTTTTTTAAGTAATGAGAAGAAAAACATATACATAATAAAAGCTATTACAGAGCTTAGAATTTTATCGTTATCAGGCTATATGCCTGATTTAATAATGTGCAAAAATTGTGGTAAGTATGAAAATGAATACTGGACATTTAAGACAGAAAATGGCATAATACTTTGTAAGGATTGTCAGGGTGAGCACTCAACTGGAATAAAAATTTCTCAAGGCGTTTTAACTGCAATGAGGCACATAATATATTCCGATGTGGAAAAATTATACAAATTTAATCTACCTGATGACAGTGCAAAACTGCTCTCAGACACAACAGAGGCTTATACTGTTTTGACATTAGGAGCAAAACCAAAAACTCTACAATTTTTTAATAATTTATAAATGGTGAAATACATGGACAAAAATTTAATTACCCTAGAACTTGATAAAATACTTTCCATACTATCAAATGAAGCTGGTGTGGAAGATGCTAAGCGCTTAGCGCTTGAGCTTCGCCCTCAAAAAAATATAGAGAGCGCAAAAGAACTTTTAATGCAAACGGACAATGCATATGTCTTAATTGCAAAATTTGGTGCGCCCTCTTTTTACGGTATGCAAAACGTGACAAACTCTTTAAGACGAGCAGCGGCAGGTGCAAGTCTTACTTTGGGTGAACTTATAAAAATTTCAAAAACAGTGAGGGCTTTGCGAATACTCTTAGAGTGGCGTGAAAAAAGCCAAAGCATAAAAACCGTAATGGACTACCACTTTGAAAACATAAGTTCTAATAAATTTTTAGAGCAGAGTATAGATAATGCAATAATAAGCGAAGACGAGCTTTCTGACAATGCCTCACCTGCACTTGCTAATATACGAAGAAAAATTAGAAATGCGGGAGAAAAAATTAAGTCACAACTTGATAAAATGATTAGGTCCTCAACCTATCAAAAATATCTTCAAGAAAACATAGTCACTCAAAGGGACGGTCGTTTTGTTGTACCAGTTAAATCCGAATTTAAAAATGAGGTGCAAGGCCTTGTTCATGACAGCTCTTCAAGCGGCGCTACTCTTTTTATAGAGCCACTAGCTGTAGTGCAGGCTAATAATGACATTAAAATATTAAAATCTCAAGAGCTTGACGAAATAGAAAGAATTACCGCCGAGCTTTCTGCCCTTGCTGGCAGTTTTGCAGATGGAATAATTGCTGGTTATGACAGCGCTGTTGAGATAAATTTAATTTTTGCAAAGGCTCAACTTGCCTATAAAATGAAAGCAACAATGCCAATTTTAAATGACAAGGGTCAAATTAATCTTAAAAACGCACGGCACCCATTAATAGACCCAAAAGCTGTCGTGCCTACAAACATAGAAATAGGTTATGGATTTGACTCACTAATAGTCACAGGGCCTAACACAGGTGGTAAGACTGTTTCGCTTAAAACAACAGGTCTTTTGTGCCTTATGGCAATGTGTGGTTTAATGCTTCCTGTGTCAGAAAACAGCCATGTTTCATTTTTCAAAAACGTTCTTGCTGATATTGGAGATGAGCAAAGTATAGAGCAGTCTTTATCTACTTTTTCTTCTCATATGACAAACATAATTCGTATTTTAAATCGTTGTGACGAAAATTCTTTAGTGCTTATAGATGAACTAGGTTCAGGCACAGACCCAGTAGAAGGTGCGGCACTTGCAATGTCTATTATTGAAGCAATGCGACAAAAAGGTGTAAAGCTTATGGCAACCACCCACTATGCAGAGCTTAAAGAATATGCCCTTAAAACTGTAGGGGTTGAAAATGCATGTTGTGAATTTGACGTTTCTACTCTAAGCCCTACCTATAAATTACTTATAGGAATACCAGGAAAATCCAACGCTTTTGCAATATCGCAAAAACTTGGAATGAACCTTAATATAATAGAAAGAGCAAAAGAGCTTGTGTCAAAAGAAAGCACAGAGTTTGAAACTGTGATGCAAAAGCTTGAAGCAAGCCGTCAAGAAACCGAGAAAAAACTTAAACTTGCAAACGAGCAAATGCTGATTGCAAGGGCTGAGGCGGCAAAAGCAAAGAAAATTTCTGAAGAAGTAGAAAAAAAGGCTGAAAAGGAAATTGATGATGCAAAAAGCCGTGCCGCTATGATAGTAAGCCGCACAAGAGCGCAGGCAGAAGACCTTATAAAAGAATTAGAACTCATTAAAAAAATGGGTAACAAAGCGCTTTCCGCACAGCAAAAGGCAATGCTTAAATCAGGCATTAAAAATTTAGAAAACAGCTCTGACCCAATTGAAAAGAAAGAGCAAGGCGAGTATGTTTTGCCAAGACCTTTAAAAATGGGTGACGATGTAAAAATTTTTGACATAGACAAAGCCGCCACCGTGC
The DNA here is from genome assembly GCA_964370405.1 of uncultured Eubacteriales bacterium. Taxonomy (GTDB): domain Bacteria; phylum Bacillota; class Clostridia; order Oscillospirales; family Acutalibacteraceae; genus SIG603. The sequence continues at coordinate 14,373 of CAYJJB010000023.1, forward strand.
TTGAGATAAACGGCGACAATATTTTAGTGCAGGCAGGCATAATAAAAACCCGTGTAGACATTAAAAATTTGCGCCTTATAGAAAACAAGAAAAAAGAAAAACCTAAAGCTTCCTCAGGGCATAGAACTGTCACAAAAAAACTTGCGGAGCAGTCCGCCTCTCTTAGCGTTGATTTAAGAGGTATGGATTCGTACGAAGCAATTATGGAGGTTGAAGATTTTATAGACCGTGCAGTGCGCCAAAACATCAGCCAAATAACAATAATACATGGCAAAGGTACAGGTGTTTTAAGAAATGCCGTTCAAGCGCATTTAAGAAGAAACTCCTCCGTGCGCTCATATAGACTTGGTGTTTTTGGTGAAGGTGAAAGCGGAGTTACTATAGCTGAGCTAAAATAAAATTTCTATCATATAATTAAATTATTAAAATTCTATTCATAATTACAAGTTAAAATTAAAAATATACTATATTAAAGGATGGTACTAAAAACATGGCATTAAAACAATTTAAAACAGAATCTAAGCGTATACTTGACCTTATGATAAATTCAATTTATACTCACAAAGAAATTTTTTTAAGAGAGATTATTTCAAATGCAAGTGATGCGATAGACAAACTTTATTATAAATCCCTAAATGAGGGTCTTTCTGGACTTTCTCGTGAAGACTTTGAAATTAATATTTCTTTAGACAAAGAAAACAGAACTATCACTATAAAAGACAACGGTATAGGTATGAGTCGTGATGACCTTGAAAACAATTTAGGTGTCATTGCAAAAAGCGGTTCCCTTAATTTCAAAAAAGAAAATGAATCTAAAGAAGAAATTGACATTATAGGTCAATTTGGCGTTGGTTTTTACTCATCTTTCATGGTGGCAGACAGCGTTACTGTTACATCAAAACACTTTGGAGCAGATGAAGCTTTTTGCTGGACTTCAAAAGGCGTGGACGGCTATAGCATAGAAGAGTGCACTAAAGAGGACAGTGGAACTACCATAGTTTTACACATTAAAGAAAATACAGATGACGAAAATTATGATGAATTTATTGACCAATATAAAATTCAAAGTCTTGTAAAAAAATACTCTGATTATATTAGATATCCAATTAAAATGACCATGGATAGAGTGCGTGTAAAAGAAGGTACACAAGGCGAAAATCAAGAGTATGAGCATTATGATGAAGTAAGTACACTAAACAGCATGGTTCCCATTTGGAAAAAAGCTAAAAATGAGCTTGAAAAAAACGAATATAATAATTTTTATAAAGAAAAATTTATGGACTGGCAAGACCCTATAAGAGTTATAAAAACTTCAACTGAGGGCACTGCAACTTATACAGCACTTTTATTTATTCCATCTAAACCTGCTGCTGACTACTACACAAAAAATTACGAAAAAGGCTTACAACTTTTTGCAAGCGGCGTAATGATTACTGAAAAATGTGCAGAGCTTTTACCAGATTATTTTAGTTTTGTAAAAGGACTTGTTGATTCACAAGATTTAAGCCTAAATATTTCAAGAGAAATGCTTCAACACGACAGACAACTTAAATTTATCTCTTCAAGACTTGAGAAGAAAATTGCTTCAGAACTTAAATCTATGCTTTTAAACGACAGAGAAAAATATGAGGATTTCTTTAAAAGCTTTGGAATGCAGCTTAAATTTGGCATGTATGATGGCTATGGAAAAAATAAAGATGTATTAAAAGACTTAGTTCTATTTTACTCAACTAATGAGAAAAAACTTATTACCTTGTCAGAATATGTAAAGAACATGAAAGCAGACCAAGACAGCATTTATTATGTATGTGGTGAAAATATAGATAGACTTTCTGCAATGCCACAAACAGAAGCTGTAGTTTCTAAAGGCTATGAAGTTTTACTGCTTAGTGACAATGTTGATGAATTTGCAATTAAAGTATTATCAGAATATGAAGGCAAAACCTTTAAAAACATAAGCTCTGAAGAACTTAACCTTGAAACAGAGGAAGAGAAAAAAGAAACAGAACAAAAAATTAAAGATAACAAAGATTTGCTGGACTTTTTAAGCGAAAAATTAAATGACAAGGTATCAGAAGTTAAAATTTCCACAAAACTGGTATCTCACCCTGTTTGTCTGTCTTCAAAAGGCGATATCAGCATAGAAATGGAAAAAGTGTTAAACTCTATGCCGGGAGCAGAGCAACATATAAAGGCTGAAAAAGTACTTGAAATAAACCCTGACCACGAAATTTTTGCAACTCTTAATTCTTTATTTGAAAGTGACAAAGAAAAACTTTCATTATATGCTGATTTATTATACACTCAAGCTATGATGATAGAGGGCTTAGAAGTTTTAGACCCTGTAGACTTCTCAAACAAAATCTGCAAATTAATGGCAGAAAAAACTTAAATTGAGGCTAATATGTATACAAATTATAATCCAGCAAATTTAAATAATGAACGTGAATTGTACGAAAGAAATTATGCACAGTACAAACTGCAAAAACGCAATATTAAAAAAATTCGTCAAGATGTAAACAGATTGTCGTTTGCCGCCTTGTCTTTTTATGCTGCGTCGGTAATTTTGTCGTTACTAATTCCACTTGTTTTAATTATTGGCAAATTCCCTATTGATTTGACTAGTGATGAATTTTTGCAAACTGCTGGTCTTCCGGGCGACCTTTATTATATTTTTGCCGCACTTACTACTTGTATTGCGGTGGGTCTTCCCTATTTTATTTATATGAGAATAAATAAACTTAGTTTTGAAGATTGCATGGATACCGATAAAGTGAAACCGCTAAAGGCTGTACTTTATACCTTTTTAGGCTTTGGACTAGCACTTTCTGTTAATTATCCAATATGGTTTTTAAGCTCACTTTTTGAGTCAGGTGGCTATACACCTGACCGTGCACCAATGTATACCGAAAACGATTTACTTACCAACATTGCATTATTTGTAGCCACTGCTATTTTCCCTGCAATTTTTGAAGAATTTGCCTTTAGGGGAGTAGTTTTAAGCAGGCTTAAAAAATATGGTACTTCTTTCTCACTTGTGGTATCTTCACTTTTATTTGCACTGCTTCACGTACAACTTACCTCAGTTATTTTTGCGTTTTTAGTGGGAATAATAATGGGATTTATCTATTTAAAAACAAAAAATATTTGGATACCAGTGCTAGTTCACTTTTTAAACAATGCCTTTGCATCAATTCAAACCATTATTGCTACTGGTGATGAAACTGTTGACCTTATTTTTTCTATACTTATGATAGTATTTGTGTCACTTGGAGTTTTATCTTTAATTGCACTTCTAGCTTTAAGAGCTCAAAAGGAGAAAGCTTCTCCTACTTATAATGCGCCAAAATTTCAAAGCTCTTACACAAATTTGCAAAAATATGGTGCACTGTTTAGCAACCCTGGCTTTATAATATTTATGGCAATAGGTTTATTTAGCATGTTGTCCACCTTATCACTATGATGCTAAAGCCTGAATTTATTCCAAATAAGGAATTTATGCGTAAAGCAATAGAACTTGCTATTTCTTGCAAAGATAGTGACGATGTACCCGTAGGTGCTGTGGTTGAGCTTAATGGCAAAATTATTGGCGTTGGAAAAAACAGACGTGAAGGTGCACAGCTTGCCACCGCTCATGCAGAAATTGAAGCAATTGAAAACGCTTGTAAAAATTTAAATAGTTGGCGACTAAAAGGTGCAAACCTATATGTAACACTAGAGCCTTGCCCTATGTGCGCTGGCGCCTGCATAAATGCAAGGATAGACCGCATAATATTTGGTGCCTTTGAAGAAAAAAGTGGTGCTCTTGGCTCATGTGTGGACCTGACAAAAATAAAAAACATGTATAAACCAAAAATTTACCCGGGTTTCATGGAAATAGAATGTAAAAAAATTTTAACCGAGTTTTTTAATAAGCTCAGATAGGAATAATAATGAAAAAACAACAAAAAATGATAGGACTTGCCTTTATAGGCCTTGCAGTACTTGTAGCAGTATTTGGAGTAATTTTCTTAATGAACGTACCACAAACTTCTACAACAGGAAAAAATCTTACAATTGAAGTAATACATAAAGACGAGAGTTCCAAAACTTTTGAAATTAATACTAACGAAGAATATTTAGGCCCTGCGCTTTTAGAAAATGACATTATAGTTGGTGAAGACAGCGAGTACGGTCTGTTTATAACCGCTGTAGACGGCGAAGAAGTAGACTCTGCCAATGAAGAGTGGTGGCTTATCACTAAAAATGATGGCGAAAACGTAAACTTTGGCGCAGACCAACAGCCAATTTTAGACGGTGAAAAATATGAACTTACCTTTATGACAGGGTATTAATTTTAAAGGATATTAAAATATGAAAGCCAAAGATATTTCTCTTATGGCAGTTTTGGGTGCCGTTTTGTTTATATCGCAAATGGCACTCGCTTTTTTGCCAAACATAGAGCTTGTTTCACTTTTTATAATAGTTTTTACCCAGTGTTTTAGAAAAAAAATTATTGGAATACTCACAGTATTCATTTTTCTTGAAGTTTTAATGTACGGCATTAACACTTGGGTTATAATGTATATTTATGTGTGGCCAATTTTAGGTGTTATTGCATATGTTTTTAAAGATATAAAGCCTGTTGCTTTTTGGGCTGTAATAAGTGGTGTTTTTGGGCTTTTATTCGGTGCTCTTTGCTCTATAGTCTACTTTTTTATAGGTGGAATAGGCGGAGGTATTGCCTATTTCATTGCGGGCATACCTTTTGACATTTTACACTGTATAGGCAATGTACTTGTCACACTTTTACTCATGAATCCGCTTAAAATTTTAATTAGCAAACTAAAACTTAACGAGGTGTAGTTTGAAACAAGTTCAAACTATCTATAATTTATGCACCGCACAGTTTGCAACTACGTTACAACGTGCGATGTGCGAATAATACTCTTGCCATTCCTTGTGCTGTACCTAAGAGTGTTATAGGTTTAATTAAATTTTGTGCCGGCGTACAGCGGCGGAATGGAGTATTAAAATGACAAAGAAACAGCGTGCTCTATTTTGCGTTGAGGCTCTAAAAAAAGAGTACCCCGACGCAATTTGCTCACTAGATTATAATGACCCTCTTCAGCTTTTAATAGCGACAAGACTTTCTGCACAGTGTACTGATGAAAGGGTAAACCTTGTTACCCCAAATTTATTTAAACGATTTAATAGCCTTGATGCTTTTTGCAGTGGCAGTATAGAAGAAATTGCAGAGCTAATAAAAAGCTGTGGCCTTTACAAAACCAAAGCAAAAGATATTTTTAATATGTGTCATAAACTGCGTGATGAATATGATGGAATTATTCCAGACACGGTGGAAGAGCTTGTAAAACTACCCGGTGTTGGACGAAAAACCGCAAACCTTGTCGTGGGTGACATTTATAAAAAACCCGCTGTGGTAACCGACACGCACTGCATAAGAATTTGTGGAAAACTAGGTCTTACGGACAGCACAGTGCCCTTAAAGGTTGAAAAAGATTTACGTGCGGTTTTACCAATGGAGGAGTCAAATGACTTTTGCCACAGACTGGTTTTACACGGAAGAGCTGTATGCTCTGCAAGAAAAATTAAATGCGATATTTGTTGCATGAAAGAATTTTGTAAATATTTTAAAGGAGCCAAATAAAATGAAAAATGCATTTTGTAAAAAACAACTTTTTGAATGTTCAAAAGAATTATCCGCCGTTGCAATGGGAAATTTACCTGCACAAACCGTGATAAAAAATGCAAAACTTGTAAATGTTTGCACTAAAGAAATAATCTCAAATACCGATGTTGCCATTCACAGCGGACGTATTGCGCTTGTTGGCGATGCCTCGCACTGTGTAGGTAAGGACACTTTAGTAATTGATGCAAACGGCAAATACCTTGCCCCGGGCTTGCTTGATGGGCACATACACATAGAATCTTCTATGCTAAGCGCCACCGAGTATGCAAGATGTGCAATCTCTCATGGCACGACAGGAATCTTTCATGACCCACATGAAATCTGCAATGTGCTTGGCATGAAAGGTGTCGACATCATGGTAGAAGATGCGAAAAAAACTCCGCTTAAAGCAATGCTTACCACACCGTCTTGCGTACCTGCCGTTGAGGGTTTTGAAGACACAGGTGCAGTAGTTACAGCACAGGATATAAAAGAGGACATGAAACGAGCCGAAACCGTGGGTCTTGGCGAAATGATGAATTTTCCCGGCGTAATAAATTCACTTGACCCTGTACACGCCATAACAAATGAAACGCTAAAGGCGGACAAAATTATCACAGGGCACTACTCTTTGCCAGAAACAGGAAAAGGCCTTAATGCCTATATAGCAAGCGGCATCAGATGCTGTCATGAGTCCACAAGGGCCGAAGATGCACTAGCAAAAATGCGCCTTGGAATGTATGCAATGTTTAGAGAGGGTTCGGCTTGGCACGATTTACATGCCTTGTCTAAAGCAATTACAGAAAACCCAAATATAGACACAAGATACGCTGTGCTTATTTCAGACGACACCCACCCACACACACTTTTGGCAGATGGACACTTAGACCACTTATTAAGACGTGCCGTAGAAGAGGGCATTGACCCTATAGTCGCTATTCAAATGCTTACAATAAACTGCGCCCAGTGCTTTAAGCTTGACAATGAACTAGGCTCAATAACTCCGTCAAAATGTGCAGACATGATTTTGTTTGATAATTTATCCGACTTTAATGTGTCTATGGTTTTAATAGACGGCGACATAGTGGCTCAAAATGGCAAAGTAACCTACACCACAGAAAAAGGTGCGTACCCTGACTTTGCACTAAACACAATACATTTGGGCGAAGAAATTACCGCCGACACCTTTAAAATACCCACCGATAAAGAAAGCCTTGAAATAAGGGTAATAGAGATAATACCAGCTGGTGTGCCAAATTATGAAAGGCATATTACAGTTTTTAGCAAAGACGGATTTATAGAGTCCGATACAAATCAAGATGTCATAAAAGCATTTGTCTTTGACAGGCATAAAGAAAGCGGAAGTCATGGTGTAGGCTTTATAAAAGGATTTAAACTTAAAAGCGGTGCAGTGGCAAGTACCGTTGCCCACGATGCGCACAACTTATTTGTCGCCGGCACAAACGACGAGGACATGGCGCTTGCAGCTAAAACTCTTATCGAAAGTGGCGGAGGACTTGTAGCCTGTGAAAATGGCAAAATTTTAGGCCATGTACCACTACCGCTTGCAGGACTTATGAATCCATTTGAAAGTGCAGAAAATCTAAGCGCACTCATAGAAGAGCTAATGTCCGCCTTTGTTACTTTAGGCTGTGACATAGTATCACCATTTATGACCATGGCGCTTATCCCTCTTGCCTGTTTACCAGAACTCAGACTTACAAACAGAGGCCTCGTAGACTGCACAAAATTCGAGTTTGTACCGCTGGAGGTTTAGGCCCTTATAATTTCTATAAAAGTTTTAATTAAATTTTTTCAAAAATTTACGGTTTCAAAAGGCAGAGCCTTTGGCATTTTCCGCAGAAAACGAAAACCTTTGCCTTATAAGCGCATTTTTGAAAGTGAATTTTGCACAAAGTGCAAAAGAGAAAACTTTCACTCTCAACTATTAACTAAAAAAACTTGATTATATTAGGTGAAAGCCTTATAATATATATACTTTAAATTAAAAGGAGTCAAAAAAATGAGCAAATCAAAAGTTTATTTTACAAATCTTAGAACTTACAACAGTATAAGCCTACCCGATAAATTAAAAATCCTTATCAAAGAGGCAGGCATTGGGAATATTGATTTTAACAACAAGTTTGCGGCTATCAAAATCCACTTTGGCGAGCCTGGAAACCTTGCGTTTTTGCGCCCAAACTATGCAAAAGTTGTTGCCGACACTGTAAAAGAGCTTGGCGGTAAACCATTTTTGACAGATGCCAACACACTTTATGTAGGCAGAAGAAAAAATGCGCTTGACCACTTAGAGGCGGCGTATGAAAACGGATTTTCTCCGTTTAGCACAGGATGTCATGTAATAATTGCCGACGGTCTAAAAGGAACTGATGAGGAAATCGTTAAAATCGACGGCGAATATGTAAAAGAGGCAAAAATTGGTAAAGCCGTTATGGACGCCGATATCTTTATAACTTTATCTCACTTCAAAGGCCACGAATGTACAGGCTTTGGCGGTTGTTTTAAAAACATCGGCATGGGCTGTGGTTCAAGAGCAGGTAAAATGGAAATGCACAACAGCAGTAAACCATCTGTAGATTCTGAACTATGTGTGGGATGTAAGGCATGTCAGAAAGACTGCGCACACGACGCAATCACAATTTCTGACAAAAAAGCTACTATAGACCATGGCAAATGCGTAGGTTGTGGAAGATGTATAGGCCGATGTTCATTTGATGCCATTTCGGCACCGGGGGACGAAAGCTTTGACATCATTAATAAAAAAATTGCCGAATATACTTACGCAATAATTAAAGACAAGCCAGCTTTCCACATCAACCTAGTAATTGATGTATCACCTTACTGTGACTGCCATGCAGAAAACGATTTGCCAATAGTTCCAGACATAGGCATGTACGCATCATTTGACCCTGTAGCACTTGACCAAGCTTGTGCAGACGCAGTAAATGAGCAGTGCATTATTCACGGCAGTGTTTTGGACGAAAGGGTAAAAGTTCACGACCACAAAGACCATTTCAAAACAACTCACCCCGACACAAACTGGGAAACTTGCCTAGAACATGCAGTGAAACTTGGTATGGGTTCACGAGAATATGAAATTGTTACAATAAAATAAAATTAGGTCTTGCTAACTTAGCTTGATTTATAGTATACTTTGTATCGACAGCATTCTCGTTGTCGATACAAATTTTTTTATTATGAGGTATTTATGAAATACGATTTTACTACTCTAAGAGACAGAACACACGCAGCTTCCATGAAATGGGAAAGAATGAAAGAACTAAAAAAGGACATTCCAGCGGGTACAATTCCATTTTCTGTTGCAGACATGGAATTTATCAATGCACCTGAGATAATCGATGCAATAAAAGATTATCTTGACAATGTAAACCTAGGTTACACTATTCCCTCAGATAAGTATTATCAAACTGTATGCACTTGGATGAAAGAAATGCACGATTATGATGTAAATCCCCATGAAATTGTGACAACACCCGGCGTTGTTCCAGCACTTTATTATTGTACAGATGTTTACTCAAATGATGGCGATGGCGTTATCATAATGCCTCCTGTTTACCCTCCTTTTTATGACGCAACAAAAAGAGATACACGAAAAACCGTTTTATGCCCTCTAATTTTAGAAAATGACCAGTACTATATCGACTTCACTTTGCTTGAAGAATTTTGCAAAAAGCGAGAAAACACCCTACTCATCTTCTGCAATCCTCATAACCCCGGCGGCAGAATATGGTCTAAAGACGAGCTTTATAAAGTGGCAAAAATTTGCTATGATAACAATGTATTTTTAATCAGTGATGAAATTCACTGCGACATTACCATGCCAAATTACACACATTTTAGCATGGGAAGATTTAAAGAATTTGAAGATAATTTAGTTGTCTGCACGGCACCTACAAAGACATTTAATACAGCTTCAACCCAAATGTCAAACCTAATTATTAAAAATGAAGAAAAAAGACAAAAATTTATTGATTATAAAACAACTCACTGTATAGAAGTTGGAAACTCACTGGGCTTTGCCGCATGCATTGCCGCATATACAAAAGGCCATGAGTGGAGAAAAGAAATGCTAAGTGTTGTGTGGGACAACTATCTATATATAAAAGATTTTATAGAAAAAAATCTGCCGAGTATTGGACTATTTGAAATGCAAGGCACTTACCTTGCTTGGATAGACTGCAGAAAACTTGGTGTAGACCACGACACATTAATCGCAAAAATGGAAGAACACAACCTTTTCTTTGGCACAGGAACAATGTTTGGCCCCGAAGGCGCAGGATTTTTAAGAATGGTGCTTGCCACACCAAAACATGCAGTAATTGATGCAATGAACACATTTAAAACAGCAATAGAGGAGCTAATGTAATGTCGGGTACTTATTTATTTCCAAGTGACAAAAATGAAATGTATAAAACTTTACACCTTTACTGTAAGGGTTTGATATCAGATAATGAAAGTCTGGTTTCCAAACTATCAAATTTAAGCGCCATAATAAATTTAGCACTTGAAAATATCAACTGGGTAGGATTTTATTTACTAGATGGAGAGGACCTTGTATTAGGTCCTTTTCAAGGAAAACCCGCTTGTGTAAGGCTTCAAAAAGGTAAGGGAGTCTGCCAAAAAGCGGTGGAGAGTAAAGCGACTATACTTGTCGATGATGTCCATGCTTTTTCAGGCCATATCGCCTGCGACAGCGAGTCAAACTCTGAAATTGTCATCCCACTTAAAAATAAGTGCGGTGAAGTTGTGGCAGTTTTAGACATTGACAGCCCTATTAAAAGTCGTTTTGATGAAAGCGATAAACAAGGTCTTGAAGCAGTTTGTATGGAAATTGACAAATACTGTTTCTAATTTTTTATAAGTGAGGTAGCAAAGTGACTTCTTTAACGCTTAAATGGATAGCGATAATCACCATGATAATCGATCATATTGGATTGGTGTTTTTCCCCGAAATACAGGTACTTCGCATTATTGGAAGAATTTCTTTTCCAATTTTTGCCTTCTTGCTTGTGCAAGGATATTTAAAAACATCAAGTCTTCCAAGATATCTTTTTAGACTTGGGTTATTTGCAATAATATCTGAAGTTCCGTATGATTTGATGAGAAATAACACCTATTTGGAATTTGGTCGTCAAAACATTTTGGTTTTACTGTTTTTTGGACTTTTATCGCTTTATTTCTTAGATTTTACATTCAAGAAAAAAAATCCTCTTTATTTAATAGGTCTAATTTTATCTGTTATTGCAGTTGTTTTCCTAAACCCTTCATACTCACTTTATGGCATATCAATTATTTTGGCGTTTTTCCTATTTAGGAAGTACCGTGGTGCTGATGTGTTGGCGTTTTTAGGGCTCACCTACCTTTTCTATGG
>CAYJJB010000023.1:25466-27493 GCA_964370405.1 uncultured Eubacteriales bacterium
TGTCGTGGGGCTTTACAGCAGGAGCTCAGCACTATGAAATTTTACAACTAAATCAAACCCAACTTTACGGATTTTTAGCTGCAATACCCATAGTTTTTTATAATAACAAGCCCGGCAGAGGCCGTGAAAAATGGATTTTCTATATTTTTTACCCAGCCCACATGGCAATTATTTGGGGGCTTAATTATTTATTAACAACATATTTATAAAATAGATTTGAAAACTAAGAAAAAAAAGAGTATAATTATATTATTCTAATATATTCGCTTGAAAGGATTGATAAAAATGTACAAGGATATGATGGACACAATAGGCTTTATAGCAAATACAGACAAAGAAGTTTCTAATGCGATGAATGAGGAACTTTTAAGACAAAGAAGAAATTTAGAGCTTATTGCCTCTGAAAATATTGTAAGCCCTGCTGTTATGGCTGCTATGGGCAATGTTTTAACAAATAAATACGCAGAAGGGTACCCCTCAAAACGCTACTATGGTGGCTGTGAATGTGTTGACGTTGTGGAAGAAATTGCAAGAAAAAGAGCATGTGAACTTTTTGGAGCAGAGCATGCAAACGTTCAGCCTCACTCAGGCGCACAGGCTAACATGGCTGTATATTTTGCATTTTTAAAGCCCGGCGACACTGTAATGGGCATGAACCTTGCAGAGGGCGGACACTTAACACATGGTTCACCTGTTAACATGTCTGGCTCATATTACAACTTTGTAGCATACGGTGTAGACCCTGTTACTCATAAAATAGATTATGATAAAGTGGAAGCACAGGCTATGGAAGTTAAGCCCAAAATGATGGTTGTAGGAGCAAGTGCTTATCCAAGAGCGATAGATTTTAAACGATTTAGAGAAATATGTGACAAGTGTGGCGCATATCTTATGGTAGATATGGCTCACATTGCAGGACTAGTTGCAGCTGGAGTTCATCAAAATCCTGTACCTTATGCACATTTTGTAACAACTACTACTCATAAAACACTAAGAGGGCCAAGAGGTGGACTTATACTTTGCAGTGAGGAGTTCTCTAAACAAATTGATAAGGCAATATTCCCAGGTACCCAAGGCGGACCATTAATGCATACAATAGCCTCAAAGGCTGTCTGCTTTGGCGAAGCTTTAGACCAAAGCTTTAAAGTATATGGTGAGCAAATTGTTAAAAATGCAAAAGCCTTAGAAGAAGGACTTTCAAAAAGAAATATTAAAATGGTATCAGGCGGCACTGACAACCACCTAATACTAATAGATTTATCAGGACTTGAAGTAACGGGTAAAGAACTTGAAAAAAGACTTGATGAAGTTTACATTACAGTAAATAAAAATACAGTTCCAAACGAAACAAGAAGTCCGTTTGTAACAAGCGGTGTAAGAATTGGCACACCTGCAATCACTACAAGAGGACTAAAGGAAGAGGACATGGACGTTATTGCAAACTGCATTTCCCTTGCCTTAAATGACTTTGAAAGTAGTGCAGATTTTATACGTGAAGAGGTAACAAAACTTTGCGCAAAATATCCTTTGTACGAATAATTTTTTATTAAAATCAAGGAGTTTTATAAATGAATTCACCCTTGGCAGATAGAATAAGGCCTAAAACTCTTGACGATGTTGTGGGTCAAAAACATATTTTAGGGCAAGACAAGATTTTGCGAAAAATAATTGACTCTGGTAGTATTCCAAACATGGTTTTTTACGGCCCGTCAGGGGTGGGTAAAACCACTATCGCATCCATTATTGCTGAAAAGACAAATAAATATCTTTGTAAACTAAACGGCACTACAGCAAGCACTGCTGATATTAAAGCGGTAGTTGCACAAACAAACACGATAAATGGAATGAATGGCGTTTTACTTTATCTTGATGAGATACAGTATTTTAATAAAAAGCAACAGCAAACTCTTTTGGAATTTATTGAAAACGGAAGCATAACTTTAATTGCCTCAACTGCTGAAAACCCTTATTTTTATGTATATAAGGCTATTTTAAGCCGTTCTACAGTCTTTGAATTTAAGGCAGTT